>CAYNWC010000063.1:0-7341 GCA_964400805.1 uncultured bacterium
GCTCTTATCACTTACGATTAAGGAGGAAATTAATTATGGTTAAACGCAGAAAAAGAGCTAAAGCAAAAAAAGCTCACAAAAAACACCGCAAAGTTCGCAAAACCAAAGCTCGCAAGACTACTAAGCGCAAAGCCCGCAAAGGCAAAGCTAGAAAGGCTACTAAACGCAAAGCCCGCCGTTCTCGCAGACGCCGTCGGTCTCCTGCTGTAGCTTCTATCATGGCTGCTCAAGAGTAATCTAAGCCATTGATTCTTCGAGTTTTAGATCGAGCCAGGCCTCAAGGCCGGCTCGATTTTTTCATTTAAATTCCCCTTCAAAAGCGATTTCCGAGACCTTCTTCCGCGAGGAAGGGACTTCTCTTTGTTGCAAATCGGGGCTTAGGTCCTCTTTGGCTCCGGGCTTGCCTACGGCGAACATGGCCAATACGGCAAAGGTCTCAGGCACTTTGAGGACGTTTCTTGCCTTTTCATAATCAAACCCTTGCATTCCATGGACGACGAGGTTGCGGTGGTTGCCTTCTAGGGCGAGGTTTTCCCAGGCGGCCCCTGTGTCAAAGGCGTGGGTGACGGAGGGTTTTTGGGTTTTTTCGAAGATCTTGGAAGCGAGGATGACTCCTAAGACGGCGGCCTTATCGCACCATCCTTTGTTGAAATCTACGAGGAAGTCGAAGAATTTCGCCCAATGGGGAGTTTCGCGCTTGGCGTATAGAAAGCGCCATGGTTGATTGTTGTAGGAGGAAGGGGCCCATCGCGCTGCTTCGAAGAGGGGCATCAGTTCCTCATCTTTCAGCCCTTCGCCGCTCATGGCGCGGGGCGACCAGCGATTGAGGATGAGAGGTTGAATGGGCCATTCAGATTTTCGGTGGGCGTTATTCATCGAGTCCCCCAAGAGGGATTGCGGAACCGGTAAATGATATAGGGGATAATGGACATGAGGAAAATGCCTCCCATGAGGAAACCTTCGTAAAAGAAGAGGTTGCCCACTTTGAGTTGGCCTGGGGGGACGAAGCCGATGAGGAATGCAAAGAGCGAACTCAAGGCACCGAGCGTGCCGACAAACCAGATGCCTGGCATCCGGTAGGGGATCCGGTAGGTGCGCTCGATGTGGGGGTGGCTATAGCGGAGTCGAATGGCTGCTAAAAACATCAGGAAATACATGATCAGATACAACTGGGCTGACATGGCGCTCAAAATCCAGAAGGCGCTACTTGCCGACGGCATGAAGAGGAAGACGAAGGCGGCGATACTTACGATGGATCCTTGGAAGAGGAGCAAATTCGCCGGGATTCCGTGGGAGTTTAGCTTTTGGAAAATGGGGGGCAAATCGCCATGTTTTGAAGTGGCGTGCAGAGCGCGCACAGGGCCGATGATCCAGGCGTTCAGTTCACCGACAGCTCCGAGGACAATCATGAGTCCGATCGGAGGAACGAGCCATCCCAAGTGGAAGTGAACCAGAAAAAGCTCGAACGCCTCCATCAGGCCGGCGACTAAGCTGATATTCTCTTTGGGGATCATGATGGCAATGGCCAAAGCCCCCGCTGCATAGATCACCAGAGAGAGGACGGCGGCGATCAGAATGGCGCGCGGGAAGGTTTTTTGGGGATTGTGCACCTCGCGGGCATGAACCGCAGAGACCTCGAGTCCTCCAAAGGCCAAAAAGAGCCCGGTGAGAAAGACCAAGTTTTGGATATTATCCATCGGAGGGATGAGCGCTTCATAGGAGAAGGCGATTTGGATGGGGTTGCCCAAAGCGATCCAGGCGATCCCTAAGGCGATCAAGAGGAAGCCGGGGATGATCGTTCCGGCGAATACGCCGATTGCGCTGAACCAGCTCGATGTTTTCAGGCCAAAGTAGTTGAAGAACGTGAAGCCCCAGAAGCCGCCCAAAATGCAGCCGATCAGATAGAGCTTATTCTCCGCTAAAGCGGGATTGATCAGGTAGGCTAAGGCCGTAGCGGAAAAGGACAAGATGGCGGGAAACCAGGTGACGTTATGGATCCACTGCATCCAGACGGCGAAGAAGCCCCATCCTGGGCCAAATGCCTCTCTCACCCAAATGTAGACGCCTCCTGTTTGATTCCATCCTGTCGCTAACTCGGCGGAAACCAAGGCGGCCGGGAATAAAAAAACGAGGGCCACGAGCAGGTAGAAGAACGGGGAGCCAAAGCCATATTCAGAAACAATGGGGAGATTTCTCAAGCTTGTCATGACAGACAAGTTCAATAGAGCCAATAGAAAAACGCCTAAAAAGCGGCGTGGTTGCGTTTCCATCCCTCCATATATATAACTATGAAACATATAGTTCTACTCTTTTTTCCTCTTCTATTATATAGGAAGTTCAAGAGGTTGATATGGCATATGAGATTTCTCGGCGCGAAGTGTTGAACAACTTGATCCGCTTCAAGGATAACTTGCTGGAAATGCGCGGCGAGGATCGGGGTTACAAAGACGAGGGAAGAGAAGAGGAAGAAAAGAAGAAAAAAGGGGAGAGGACCTATCGGGTATTGCTCAACCGAAAAACAGGCGATATGCGCTTTGCAAAGAAGATCAGCGCTCTTGAAAGTCACATCGCGAGAAAGGGAAAGGAAAGCATTGAGGATTGGAAAGAGATCCGGATTGTGGTTCAGCAAAAGGGGAGTCGCGCCGCCCATTTTGAGGTACGCGATCAGCGCGATCAGAGCTTAAAACCGGCCGATCTCGACCCGCTCGCTTGGAAAATCGCCAGTGAGACGCTGGACATATTGAATGAGAAGGCGAAAGAGGTGAATGGAACCCATGCGGAGATGTGGGCCGAAGAAGTTGTGTTGATGGACTTGTCTTCGATTCATTTAACGCAGGAAAAAGAGCGGATCGAGGATTTGCCTGGCTGGATGGGCTCTGTGAGTCGGATGGACGCGGAGCGGCGCTTGTCGGGAAAAGCGGTGGGGACCTATTTATTGCGAGAGGGCGACGAGATCACCGTGTCGATTGCCTTCCATTTTTCCGAGGAAAATCTCTTGGCGATTCACCCTTATCTTTTAACAGTTGTGGAAACGGAAGAGAAGATCGCGGATATCCTCTTTTTGCAGACAAATAAGGGGTGGACTCTCTATCGCGACGATCCCAATCTCAAAGATGGGGCTCTCTACCATTATCACACTTCGGCGCGCGCGCTGCTTCAGTCGCTCGGCAATCTTGCTCGTTATCCGCTTTAACTACTTCTTCCAATGAGCCATTTGGGCGAGGAGGAAAAGAAGCATCGCCGCGCTGATCACGGCGAGCGTGGCGGGAAAGCCTCTCCCCGTGAGAGAGTAGCGAATGGCGAAAAGGCCCGTGAGGGCGATCGTGGTTGCCAGAGCAGTATAAGAGGCGAATTTAAAGCCGGAAAACATCAGGGAAGAGCAGAGAATGAGAAGTCCCCCAAAGGCGATTCCTGAATAGAGCGATACGAGGCTCTCAGCGGCATAGTAGCCCCAACTTCCCACTCCAACGAGCACAAGCCCGTAGATTAGTACCGTCCAGCAAGTCGATTTTTTTAACATGAACACCTCATACAAATTACCATATTCAAACCGACTAAATAAAAAATCCAGAGGAGAGGAAATAGGAGAAACCCGCCGGAAAGGCGCTCTTTTTTCCAAAAAAGGAGACTCGTTAACAGTGTGTTGCACCAGAGGAGAAGCAGAGCAGCTAAGGCCAATAACATCTGCTGCAAAAAGAAAAAGCTAAACCCCCAAGCGACTTGGAAGGCAAATTGAGAAAGGAAGATCGAGAGCTCGAGTTTTAAAACGCGCAGCGAATTGCGCCGCCAAAGGGTCCACATGCTAAAGGCCAACGAAATGAAGTAGGCTGTGCAAAGGGCGATGATGAGGCCAGAAAAGGGTTTCATCATGCCGCTCAGGAGTTCAAATCCCAAACTGATGAGTAGGAAAATCCCCAAGCCGACACATTGCTCAGGAAGCGTCCGGTGACTCATTCCAAAAAGGCGACTCCAAGATCCAACATCAATCGACATATTATACCCAAATAACTCCAAAATTTGGTCTCTGACTGCGTCGGACAGCCACTGCCTTCGAGATCCGCCTGCATCGATCAACTTAGTCAAGTTGATCTGCTTCGGCGCCGGCTTCGCCTGACTCGAAGCCAGGGCGCCTCCTTGTCATACTCCCAAATTTTGAAATCATTTGGGTATAGTAAAAGGTTTATCTCATTCTTCCATTTTTTTGAACTCCCTTCTTATTTTTTTAAGATATTGCAAAGAATGCGACAGATTTTTTAACATGCCTGCATGCAGACGCAGATCCTTAAGAATTTTGACTTTTCGCTAGCGGTCTCGGCATTGAAGCGCGGGGAGCCGGTGGTCTTTCCAACGGAAACGGTCTATGGTCTAGGCGCCCCCCTGTTCCAGGAAGAGGCTGTCCGAAAGATTTTTGCGATTAAAGGGCGCCCCCAAGACAATCCGCTGATCGCCCATATCGCTACCTTAGAGGAAGCCAAGCGCCTTTCCGATCATCTCACTTCTTCTTTTTACTCGTTAGCCGACGCCTTTTGGCCGGGGCCTTTAGCCATTGTGGTCAAAAGGCGAGAGACCGTGCCGGCCATTGTTTCTGCGGGGCAGCCCACAGTGGCCATCCGGATGCCGGGGAACTCGATCGCGCGCAAGTTGATCGAGGCCGTGGGAGATCCTCTTGTGGCCCCTTCTGCGAACCTTTCGGGCCGTCCGAGCCCCACCTGCGTGAAAGATGTGCTCGAAGATCTCAATGGAAAAGTCCCTTTCATCATCGATGGGGGAGAGTGTGAGGTGGGCATCGAGTCGACCGTCATCAGCCTCTTTCATCCAACACCTACCTTGCTTCGCCCGGGAAAAATCAAACGGGAAATGTTGGAAGAGGTACTCGGTCAGAAAGTGATGTTCCCCGCCGAAGACGGGCCCCTTCTCTCGCCGGGCATGAAGTATCGCCACTATTGTCCCAAAGCGGTGGTGCAGTTGGTTTTTCAGAAGGAGGCGCTCACCGGGCCCTTTATCAAGCCCACCGCCAAAACTTTCTATGCACAATTGCGAGAGGCCGATCGGCAGGGAGTGTCCCTTCTTCAGATTTATTGCGATGCCGAAACGCAAAAAGACGAAGCACTGATGAACCGCCTCTTGCGCGCCTCTGGCCAAATGATTTAAAGTATGTTTATGAAAGTCATCGAGCCCTCTGAAATCATCGTCGAGTACTCCAGCAAACCCAAAGAGAATATCACCCATGCCAATCCCTGGATCCGATGTATTGCCCGGTTCTTTGACTACGCTCTTTTTTTTCTCCTCCTCCTCTCTTCGCGCAAGTTATTTCATGGGCAGCTGCCCTTCGGTCGCTACGAGCATTGGATCCCTTTTGAGTTCTTTGTTTGGATTCCCATTGAAGCACTCCTTCTCACCACGTGGGGAACCACGCCGGGAAAATGGCTTCTTAAAACCAAACTCAAGCAGGGGAAACGAAACAAACTCGACTATCAGACAGCTCTGCGGAGAAGCTTTTCCGTTTGGCTGCGAGGCATCGGCCTAGGCAACACATTCATCGGCTTTTTTTGCATGGCGGTCGCCTACAATAAGCTCCGCTTGCTTCAAACGACCAGTTGGGATCGAGACGATCAGATCACAGTCACCCACTATCCCCTTCAGAAATGGCGCCTTTATGTAGCCGTTCTTTTCACGATCGTCGGAATTCTCTACTACTATTCCCAGAAAAATCTAGAACTCAAAGCTTTTTAATGTCTCCAGGCGCGGTAGGCTGTGCTGCCGACAGCGAGTGAGGAGATGAAGGGGATTGAGCGGAAGATAAAGCCTCCTCCTGATCCTGCCGGGGTGAGGCGAATGAGGGTGGCAAACGCTCCTACAATGGTAAGGAGAGTGTTTTGCAGGGTGACCGCTCGTTCGTTGGCTTTTAGATGAAGCTCCGGCTCTATATAGAAATGGATCGTAGCGCCCAAAGCCATACCGACAAGGAAATGGAGCGGTGCGAGGATGAATAATACAAGAGTGGAGATCGCGAAGGCAATCTTCACAAAATGCTTTTCGAGAAAACCCTCCTCGAGAAGGCGCGAGGAAAACTGATTGTTGATTGAAGCGGCCATAAAAAATTCTCCAATTTGATGTTCAAAAAATAACAGAGTCGTTATATTTTTTCTTATGAAAAGTTGGCTTTCGATCGGACTTTCGGTTCTCGTTGGATTGATCCTCTGGTTTTCTCCCGAACCGCAGGGAGTGAGTACACAGGGATGGCATTTGCTCGCCCTCTTTGTCGCTACCATGATCGGCATTATCTTGAAGCCGTTGCCCATGGGCGTCGTCTCGTTGATTGCGCTCACCGTGGCCATCCTCACTCATACCTTGACATTTGCCGATGCATTCAGCGGCTTTAGCAACGATGTCGTTTGGCTGGTGGTTTTCGCCTTCTTCGTCGCCCGTGGGTTTATTGCGACGGGCTTGGGCAATCGGATGGCCTACAAGGTGATGAGCCTATTGGGAAAGAACAGTTTGGGGTTGGGCTATGGCCTTGTCGCTACCGATTTCATTTTAGCGCCCACCATTCCGAGTGTGACGGCACGCGTTGGCGGCATTGTCTACCCCATTGTCAAAGCCTTGGCGGATGTTTTTACCGGCCCCTCGCACGACCCTAAAATGGGAGGCTTTCTCTCCCTCACCGCCTTCCAAGGATCGGTCATTACGAGCGCTATGTTTTTAACGGCTATGGCAGGCAATCCTCTTGTCGCCGAATTGGCGAAAGGGCAGGGGATTGAGATCACATGGGGCAGTTGGGCCATTGCCGCATTCGTCCCAGGCCTCTTGAGCCTCATCGCGATCCCCTATGTGATCTACCGCTTAGCGCCTCCGACGATTCGGAAAACCCCCCATGCCAAGGAGATGGCCGAGCATCGTCTGAAAGAGATGGGCCCCATGAAGGGAAAAGAGTGGATCATGTTGGGAACCTTTCTCCTTCTTCTCGTCCTTTGGATCATCGGTCCCTTCATCCAACTTAAAGCAACGGCAGCGGCGATGGTTGGACTGGTCATTCTCCTCCTTTCCGGCATCTTGAAATGGAAAGATGTCATTGAAGAGACGAGCGCCTGGGATACATTCATCTGGTTTGCGACTCTCGTCACTCTCTCGGGCTTTCTCAACAAGTTCGGCTTGACCACCTGGTTTAGCGCTTGGGTCGTCCAGAACGTTTCTGGATTTGAATGGATCGCTGGATTTGCGATCGTCGCGCTCATCTATTTCTATGCGCATTACTTTTTCGCTAGCAATGTGGCTCATATCGGAGCCATGTACGCGCCTCTTCTCATCGTGGCCATCGCCCTCGGAACACCTCCTGAGCTC
>CAYNWC010000064.1:0-7319 GCA_964400805.1 uncultured bacterium
AAAAAATCTGCAGAAAAATCATCTCAAACCTCGCAGATCTATATTTTGAAGACGCTCCCCTAGGGGGTTTCTCCGTTGGCGATTTTTTCGTTATCCTTCTGAACCTGAAGGGCATGCTGCATGAGGCGGTTCATGAAGTTGATGAAGAAATCGATCATTCCGTCGGCCATGGCGTGCACCTCTTTATCGGTGAGCTCGGTATCTTTGAATTTGAAGAATTTGCGCCATTGGGCGACATCGATTTTATATTTAGGTTTATAGTGGCTGAGGTCTATGTGGCCGTCTTTGCCGGTTTTGGGGCGGGAGGACTCGCTATAGGCCGAGTAGCTGGGGTCGTAATTGGAAGGAGGTTTATTAGGAGGTACGCTCATACACCTCATGATAATGGCGGGCATGGTATAAGATCAAGAGATCGAGAGGCAGAAGAAGTAAATAACAGGATGGGTTAAAAAAGAAGAGCGCGATTTTTTTCTTCTTATCCTGACCATCCTGCCATCCTGTTATTTTTTCTCTCTTATCATTCTCATCATTGTATCCTTCCTATCATTGACCTGGCTGGAGGCCTCACGCGTGTGCATCCCAACAAATCAATGATGAAAATGATAAAATGATAAGAATGATGGAAGAGAAAGAATATATCATGGCCAAAAAGGCGGCGTTCCGCCTGCTGTCCATGCGCAGCTACCATAGCCAAGTGCTCTTTCGCAAGTTGGAAGAGAAGGGCTTTGCCAAAGAGGTGTGCGAAGCGGTGATCGCTGAGTGCCAGCGGCTGGGTTTCTTGAACGACGATGCGTTCATCCTACGCGAATTGAGACGGGGTTACGGTCCTCGCTACATCGAATGGAAACTGCGCGTGAGAAAAGTGCGCGACGTGATTTCGCGGGAAATGCAGCGCGAACAGATCCGAAAGATGGCGGCGAAGGTGGGGCCGAGAGAAAAGGCGATGCGGACGCTACAGCGGCGGGGCTTCGATCTCGATCTGATCATTGAATTTTTCTCTTGATGATCGTTAAAGTGGGGACATGTATTGTGTCCGCGTCGGTGTCATCGGTTTGAATTTCAAAACAGCAGATTTGTCTTTGCGCGAGGCAATGGCGCGCGCAGCGCAGAGCTTGGCCGATGAGCGGGCGATCTTCTCTCGCTATCCAGTGGTGTTGCTTTCAACATGCAATCGAACGGAAATTTATTTCAGCGCAGAGGATTTGGCCGAGGCGCACAGCGATCTATTGGCCTATTTGCGGACGCAGATTGCAGGCGCTTTCGAACACCGCTTGTATTCCTATTTCGGGATCGATGCGTTTGCGCATTTGTGCCGCGTTGCGGCGGGACTCGATAGCGCGATCGTCGCCGAGACGGAGATCCAACGACAGGTGAAGGTGGCGTACGCACGGGCGAGCCAATTGTTCGCTTTGCCGGGTTGTGTACACTACGCGTTCCAAAAGGCGCTGAAGGTGGGAAAACTGATCCGGAACCAATGGGCCGGTCGCAGCATATACGGGACGATGTGGCAGACAACGGAGTGGAAGGGAAAGCGGATTTTGCTGGTGGGCTATTCGGAGATCAATCGGGGGTTTGCCTCCTTTTTGATGCATAAAGGGGTGGAGCGCTTTGCTCTTTGCACGCGCTCCCCGTCGCAAGTGCGGCTGGAGGGCGTGGAGGTATGTGACCGGAGAGCGCTCGATCGTTGGAGTGAGTACGATGTGGTGGTTTGCGCAAGCCAAGCGGATGATTTTTTAATCCGCGGAGCAGGACGGGGGGAACAGGTGATTTTCGATCTGAGCGTGCCGCGCAATGTCGATCCCGAAGTGGGAAAGAGCGCCAAGCTCTACAATATCGATCAGCTGACGGGCGAAAATCCAGAAGGGAGCCGCTGCGAGTCGCTGGTTTGGGAGAATGTGATCCGCCTCGCGCGCATTTATCGCACTAAAACTCAACGTGCCCAGGGAATCGGGGAAAGGGAATCACGTCTCTTATGTTCTCCATGCCAGTCACAAAGAGGACAAGCCGTTCAAAGCCTAAGCCAAAGCCGGCATGAGGGACTGATCCATATTCACGCAGTTCGAGATACCACCAGTAGTCAGCGCGGTTGAGGCCGAAATCGGCGATCTTCTTCTCGAGGATATCGAGCCGCTCTTCTCTTTGCGAGCCGCCGATGATTTCGCCGATTTTGGGAACGAGAATGTCCATGGCGGCGACCGTTTTTCCATCGTCGTTGCCCCGCATGTAAAAGGCCTTGATATCAGCGGGATAATCGGTGAGGATGACGGGCTTGCGACAATACTCTTCGGCGAGATAGCGCTCATGTTCCGATTGGAGATCGGTGCCCCACGCGACGGGGAATTCAAACGTTTTGGGCGCTTTCTTGAGGATCTCAATTGCCTCGGTATAGGGAATGTGGGCGAAGGGGGCAGAGACGACGTTGTGGAGCCGCTCCAGGAGCCCCTTTTCGATGAATTGATCGAAGAACGCCAGATCCTCTTTGCAATGCTCGAGGACATAGCCGACGCAGAACTTGAGATAGGCTTCGGCGCATTCCATGTCGGCTTTGAGGTCGGCGAAAGCCATCTCAGGCTCGATCATCCAGAACTCGGCTAAGTGGCGCGAGGTGTTGGAGTTTTCAGCGCGGAAGGTGGGGCCAAAGGTGTAGATGTCGGAGAGGGCAAGGGCGAGAATCTCTCCTTCGAGTTGGCCGGAGACGGTGAGATAGGCGTTTTTGCCGAAGAAGTCTTTGGCGGGATCGTCTGACTTGTCGAGCGTGGTGACGCGGAACATCTCGCCGCCCCCTTCGGCGTCAGAGCCGGTGATGAGAGGCGTTTGCACGTAGAGGAAGCCCCGCTGTTGGAAGAAGAGGTGGGTTGCAAAGGCCAAAGCGCTTCGGACGCGGAGGACCGCTCCTTGGGTGTTGGTGCGGGGGCGCAGGTGGGCGATTGTGCGGAGGAATTCAAACGAGTGCCGTTTTTTCTGCAGCGGGTATTTCGCCGGATCGCACGGTCCGATCACCTGGACGTCTGTGGCGCGCAGTTCGAGCGCTTGATTTTTGCCGGGACTTTCGACGAGCTGCCCTTTCGCAATGATCGAAGCGCCGGTCGCCAGGTCGGGGATCTGCCCGTCGTAGACGATCTGCAGGTTGGATAAAAGGGAGCCATCATTCACTTCGATAAAGGTGAACGTCTTTTGGTCGCGCACCGTGCGGACCCAGCCGCAAACGGTGACAGAGTCGCCGCTTTGGCCCTGCAGAATCTGTTTAATTTTTTTTCGCATAGTCTCGCAAGAAGGTGATTTCTTTTTTCCAGTTAGGAGGTCCATCGGGTGTCTCCAGGTATTTCGGTAAGGAATTCGTTTCCATCAGATAGCGAAAGGAGTCGATGCCGATCTTTCCTTGTCCAATGCAGGCATGCCGGTCGACGCGGGAACCGAGGTCTTTCATCGAGTCGTTGATATGGAAGGCTTTTAGGTGATCCAATCCGACTTCCGAGTCGAACTCCTGCAGCGTTTTTTCCCATCCTTCCGCGGTGCGGATGTCATAGCCTGCGACAAAAATGTGGCAGGTGTCGATGCAAACGCCGATTGGAATCCGATCTTTCACCGCGCCGACGATGGCGCCGATCTGCTCAAAGCGATGCCCCACGCTCGTCCCTTGTCCCGCTGTCGTTTCCAGCAGCAATTGCGTCGGTCCCTCTCCGAGCACCCCTTCTAATTCCAGCAGACTCTCGGCGATCTTCTCTAAACAGGCCTCTACACTCCCTGTCGTCGCGGCGCCGGGATGGAAGTTCAAGTAGGGGATTTTCAGCAGGTGGCACCGCTCGATTTCCTCGCGGAAGGCTTGGCGGCTCTTGCGCAATAGTTCCGGGTCAGGAGAGCCCAGATTGATCAGGTAGCTATCGTGGCTCATCACATCCGTGATGCCCGTTTCCGCCAATGCTCGCTCCCATAGCGCCACTTCTTCCCCGCTGATGCGCCGTCCCGTCCATTGCTTTTGGTTGCTGGTGAAGAGCTGGATGGTCGTGGCGCCGATCTCTCTGCCTTCGTACAAAGCGCTCGGAGCGCCCCCCGCGGCAGAAGTGTGGGCTCCAATCAAAATTTTCTGCATAGACCTTGCATTTTATCTCACTTCTTTGGATTCTTTCAAGGATCATGGACACGACGCATTCGATTCTTCGCTCCGCGCGCGCCTTCTTTTTCGGCACGGCGTTTAGCCGAGTCAGCGGTCTACTGCGCGATATCGCGACCGCCATCACCTTCGGCAGCTCGCCCGAGATTGCGGCCTTCATGGTCTCCTATCGGCTCGCCAATCTCTTCCGCCGCCTTCTCGGTGAAGGGAACCTCCAGGCGGGCTTTGTCCCTCACTTCTCCTCTCTCAAAGAAGAGAGCGCTTTTTTCTACCGCGATGTCTTTTTCTCGATGAGCAGTCTCCTTCTCCTCATTGTCGCCCTTCTCGAGCTATTCCTCTGGGGCTGTACCTATCTCGTCGGCTCCGACTGGCAAGAGATCATCTTCCTCGCCATGCTCATGGCCCCGGGCCTCTTTTTTATCTCTCTTTATGCCCTCAATAGCTCCCTGCTCCAATGCCGTAAAAAGTATTTTCTGCCCGCTGTCGCTCCCGTCGCTTTCAATGGCGTTTGGATCGCCGCCGTTCTCTTTCTCCCCGGGGTCCGTTGGCTCTCCCTCTCCATCACCCTCGCCTTTGCGGCCCAGTGGCTCATGACCTCGTTTGAAGGATGGCGTCTTCTCTCGTGGCGTCAGTGGCTGAAGCCCCACCTCTTTTCTCCGGCTTTCCGCTCCCTTCTCAAGCCCCTCGCTCTCGGCGTCATTGGCATTGCTGCCACCCAGGTCAACAGCGCCCTCGACACCATTTTTGCCCGCCTCGCTGACCTCAAAGGCCCCGCCTTTCTCTGGTACGCCATCCGGATCCAACAGTTTCCTCTCGCTCTTTTTGGCATTTCCCTTTCGGGAGCCCTCCTGCCCCCTCTCTCCCGCACGCAGGATCCTCTCCACCGGCAAACCCTTCTCCACGCCGCTCTCCGCGTCAGCTCCCTCCTCATGCTCCTCTGTACCTTTGCAATCCTCGCCCTCGGCGGCCCCTGCGTCAACCTCGTCTATGGCCACGGTGACTTTACCCCCGCTGACGTGCAACAAACTTCCCAGTGTCTCTGGGCTTACGGCCTCGGTCTCACTCCCTCTGTCTTCGTCCTCATTCTCGCCGCCAGCTTCTACGCCCAAAAAAATTACCGCATACCCACTCTCGCTTCTCTCTTCTCGGTCCTTGCCAACATCGCTCTGAATGCCCTCTTTGTCTTTGTTTTCCATTGGGGAGCCATCAGCATCGCTATCGCCACCTCGCTCAGCGCCCTCCTCAATGCTCTCCTCCTCTCCAAAAACGCCTTTCCCGCTTCCTTCTGGGCCTTCCTTTTCAAAGCAACCGTTGCCTTTGCTCTGCCCGCGGCCCTCACGTTGGTCATTGCGCCCCTCCCTTCGCGCCACTTTACCACCCAAATCGCCCACCTTCTCTGCCTCTCGGCGGTTTATTTTTCTGGGGTAGCGTTCTTGGCGTGGAGGCTTCGCCTAACGGAGCTGTTCGAATTGTTTAAGAGGAAGAAGGTTTTGAACTAAGAGAAGGGATCTGTAGCTTCCCTCGTTGGATTTATCGGATTTTTAGTTTTTTGTAAACCGCGCAATAATATCTATTCTCGACCGGTATGGGTCTTGCGGATTTTGCTGTGGCGGATGGAGTAGAGAAAGTAGATGGCGAGGCCGAGGAGGAGCCAGAAGAGGAGCTGCAACCAGGTGACGGCGGGGAGGAAGAGCATTTGGGCGATGCAAGCGACGATGCCGAGGAGGGGAATCCAGGGGACAAGGGGGACGCGGAAGGGGCGTTTGAACTCGGGATGGGTACGGCGGAGGACGAGAACGCCGAGGCAGACGATGGCAAAGATGAGGAGCGTGGCCATGGAGACGAGTTGACCGAGAATGTCGATGGGAAAGAGGCCGGAGAGGAGCATGGCGAGGGCGGTGGTGATGAGGGTGGCGATGACGGGGGTGCGGAGACGGCGGTGAATGTGGGCGATGGGTTTGGGGAGAAGGCCATCGTTGCCGATGGCGAGAAAAACACGCGTTTGGCCGAGGAGCTGGACGAGGATGACGGAAGCGAGTCCGGCGAGAATGGCGATTTTCACGACGGTCGCTGCCCAGAAAAATCCCGGTCCCATCGCGTCGAGAGCGACAGCCATGGGATCGGGTACGTCCAGGAGAGTATAAGGGACGACTCCCGTGAGGATGAAGGAGACGACGATATAGGCGATGGTGCAAATGAAGAGGGAACCGAGGATGCCGCGCGGGAGGTCTTTTTGCGGGTTTTTGGCGTCTTGAGCGAGGGTTGAAACGGTGTCAAAGCCGATATAGGCGAAGAAGACGAGGCCGGCGCCCCGGAGAATACCGCTCCATCCAAACTGGCCGAAGAGGCCGGTGTTCTCGGGGATGAAAGGGGTCCAGTGGTCGGGTTGGATGTGGGGAACGCCGAGGATGATGAAGAGGATGACGGTGCTCAATTTGATGACGACCATGGCGCTGGTGAAATGGGCGACCGCTTTGATGCCGACGCAAATCAAGATGCCGATAGAGAGGATGAGGAGCATGGCGGGGACGTTGAGGTAATGGCCGCTGAGAGCCCAGCCGGTATCGGGGTGATAGAGCCAGGGGGCCGAGGCATAGGCATCGGGAATGGAAAAGCCCCAATCTTTGAGAAAACTTTGGAAATAACCCGACCAGCCTGCAGCTACAGTTGAGGCGGAGACGAGGTATTGGGCTGTGACCGACCAGCCGATGATCCAGGCGGGGAGTTCGCCGAGCGCGACGTAGGAATAGGAGTAGGAACCGCCCGCGATAGGGATGAGAGAGGAGAGTTCGGCGTAGCAAAGACCGGCGAGGACGCAGATGCAAGAGGCGAGGACAAAGCAAAGGACAACAGCAGGCCCTGCATATTCCGCAGCGGCTTTGCCGGTGATGACGAAGATCCCCGCGCCGATGATGGCGCCGATGCCGATGACGATGAGTTGGAACCAGCCAAGATGCCGCTTGAGGCCATGGGGTGCTTCATCGATTTCGACAAAGTCGGCTTTAAGCGGCTTGCGGAGGAAAAGTCTTTTGCCCATGAGCCTATCCGTAAAGTAGAAGGGTTAGGGATTTGAGAAGATTTTTGAGCCAGGGCGCGGCGTGGAGCGTGAAGCCAACTTGAATAAGTTGGCGAGAGCGAACGCTGAAGGGGCCCCGTTTCGGGGCGCCCTGGCCAAAAAGCTTCCAAAGACCGACGTTATAATTTGCGG
>CAYNWC010000065.1:0-7270 GCA_964400805.1 uncultured bacterium
CGAGTCTCGATTTCGTGATCATCGATGCGAAGTTGGAAACGTGCGATGCATTGGAGCTTTGCAAAGCGCTGCGCAAAGGAGCGGCTCCCCTCTTTCTGGTGACGGGTCGATTGAAAAAATCATTTCGCGAAAAAGCGAAGAGCGCAGGAGTGACCGATTTCTTGAGCGATCAACTCGATATCGAGGAATTAGAGGCGCGCATCGCCGCCGGTCGTAAAGTCGCGGACGCGCGGCAAAAAACCGAAGAAGTGGGGCGTTCTTTAAAAATCAAAAAAGATAGAAATTGAAATCTCAAATCCATCTCATTCACCTAAAAAATCGGCCGATTTTCCAACAGTTGCAACTCGAAGAGGCGCTGCTGCGCTCGGAAGAAGGGAATTTTTGCGTCATCAATGAGGGATCTCCCCGAGCGATTGTGATGGGCATTTCTGGACATGCAGAGGCCCATCTCGATATGGCTGCTGTGAAGCGCGATCAGATTCCAGTCATCAAGCGGTTTAGCGGGGGCGGGACAGTGATTGTCGATGAGAACACGCTCTTCATCACCTGGATCATGGCCAAAAGAGACGTCGATATCGCCGCTTTTCCCGAACCGATCTTGCGCTGGTCGGCTGAACTTTATAACCAAGCATGGCAAATCCCCCATTTCCAATTGAGGGAAAATGACTATTGCATTGGGGAAAAGAAGTGTGGCGGCAATGCCCAATACATCCAGAAAGAACGATGGCTCCACCACACTTCATTTCTCTGGGACTATGCAGAAGAAAACATGAATTATCTCCGCTTGCCAGAAAAAAGACCCAAATACCGCAAAGATCGCCCGCATCGGGACTTTCTCTGCCGGCTAAAAGAGTACAGCTCCAGCCCTAAAGCACTGATTGATCAGATCAAAGAGGCTATTGTAAAGCGGCTTTACATTTGCGATTTCGATTTAAGAGACTGGAAAGAAAAGCCGCATAGACGGTCGGTCGAACAGATAAAGTTTTAAAAAACCTCCGCCGAAAGGGGCCTGGCACTAGCGCAGTCAACCGTGCTCGTACACGTGGGACCGCTTCCCAAGGGGCCCAAGGGCGCCCTGGCGTCGTGATCCCCTAATGATGCATATCGTTGAGGGGCTTTTGGTGATCCAGGGTATCCCTAACAGCAGAGAAGAGCGATTCTCTCTTAATGCAACATTTATGAAAAGGATTTTTCTTCTCTATGGCCCAGCATCGGGCAGACTGAGAAAGTCTTTGATCGCTTGTTTCGAAGCTTCCCGCCCGATCAGAGCAATGGACTCGGTCAAGGGGATCTTCTTCGGACAGACGCGGACGCAATTTTGGGCATTGCCGCAGCCAGCGATTCCCTCTTCGCCGAGAGCGACGCGCATCCGCTCCGATTTCTCGAGCTTGCCGGTGGGGTTGGAGTCGAACAGGCGGATTTGGGAGATGGCTGCAGGTCCCATGAATTCAGAATGGGGATTGACCTGGGGGCACGCTTCGCTGCAACAGCCGCAGGTCATGCAAGTGGAGAGCGCATACATGGCCTCTTGCACTTCGGGACTGATGGGAGGGCCGAATTGCCCGGTATCTTCCGTCCCATCGACCGAGATCCAGCCGCGGATCTTCTTCAACGACTCAAACATCGAAGTGCGATCGACGACGAGGTCGCGAATGAGGGGAAACTTGGTAAAGGGGGCGAGGATGAGGGTGGTGGATTGGGTTTGTCGGATGTAATCCTCGATGAGGGCGGTGCACGCTTGGCGGGGCTTTCCATTGATGAGCATGGAACAAGAACCACATACTTCTTCAAGACATCCTTGCTCCCACGCGACCGGAGTGGTCACTTGGCCCTGTTTGTTGATCGGTTTTTTTTGAATTTCCATGAGACTTGAGATCACATTCGCACTTCCGTGACGGGGCAATGCAAATTCCTCCCAATACTGCTGTTGGGGAATGCCGCGAAAAATGCGTAAAGTAAACGTGTTTTCCATTTAGAGGGGGAGTTGGATGTTTGGCGGAATATTTTTCAATGTAGGCTGAACCTTTTTTGCCTTCGTATAATCTCTCTTTATCGGATCGAGATGGCGCG
The DNA here is from genome assembly GCA_964400805.1 of uncultured bacterium. Classification (GTDB taxonomy): domain Bacteria; phylum Chlamydiota; class Chlamydiia; order Chlamydiales; family SM23-39; genus REEB52. The sequence goes on from CAYNWC010000065.1 coordinate 2,071, forward strand.
TGTCAATGGATTCGTAAGTGATGGCGGGCTCATCGCGCTCGTAGGTCGCAATGGTGGTTTTCATCCAATGGGCGTCGTCGCGCTCCGGAAATTCGGGCTTGAAATGAGCGCCCCGGAATTCATTCCGAAGAAGGGCTCCTTTGGCGATGACGAGAGCGAGCTCAAGCATGGCCTTGAACTGGTGGGCGAATACGTAGGTTTGGTTGAGGGTTGTGCCCCGATCGGTCATGCCGATGTGGGCGTAACGCGCGCGGATCTCTTTGATTTTGGCGAGTGTCTTTTGCAGATCGGGATTGTCTCTCTTGACGCTGACAAAGCGGATCATCCAATCGGAGAGCTCATCGTGGAGAAGGTGGACATTTTCAGGCCCCTGCTTAGCAAGGAGTTCTTTTTGCGCCTTTTCTTCGATAGCGAGGGCCTCTTGGAAAATCGAATCAGGCGCATCGCCTGAGGAGAAGTTGTCGATATAGCGGGGCGCTTCAACGCCGGTGACGAGGCCGCCGAAGATGCAAGAGAGGAGCGAGTTGGCGCCGAGACGATTGGCGCCATGATACTGGTAATCCGATTCTCCCACATTGAAACAGCCGGGGAGATTGGTCATCTGCCGATACCGTTGCCATCGATCGGGATCATCCGCCGCAGGCCAGTCGACCCAGGCCCCTCCCATGGTATAGTGGACGCCGGGACAGATCTTCATCGGCTTTTTGCGGGGATCATCGCCGGTGAATTTTTGATAGATGTCGAGAACCGATTCGAGTTTGTGGTGGATTTCAGGAGATAAATGAGTGATGTCGAGAAAAACCTGCAGCTGCCCATCGACACCTAAGCCGAGCTCATAGATACGGAGCACTTCGCGCGAAGCGATATCGCGGGGAGCCAGATTGCCGAAAGCGGGATACATCTCTTCGAGGAAGTACCAAGGCTCCCCCGTTTTGCCACAAGGGCGCGTGGTTCCATCGGGGAAAAGGATTGTTTTGGAGGAGTTGCCATAAACCCAAATTCGCCCCCCTTCGCCGCGCACCGACTCAGAGACGAGCCTCATTTTATCTTGGCCGGGAATGCAGGTGGGATGAATTTGGATGAATTCTCCATTCGCATACTTCATCCCTTGCATGTAGAGGCGCCCGTTCGCGGCTCCAGTGCAAAAGGTGGAATTGGTCGACTTCTTGTAGATGAATCCGAGACCGCCGCTGGCAATGACCACCGCATCGGCTTTGAGAACCTGAAGCTTCAAGTTAAAAAGATCGTGCATCACAATGCCGCGCGTGCGGCCGTCGCGATCGAGAATGAGGCGCAAAAACTCATGATTCTCAAATTTTTCGACCCTCCCTTTCGCCTCATAGCGGCGCACCTGCTCATCGAGCGAATAGAGGAGCTGTTGCCCCGTCGAAGCACCGCAAAAGGCAGTCCGGTGATAGAGAGTGCCTCCAAAGCGGCGAAAATCGACATGCCCTTCGGGCGTTCGATTGAACGGACAGCCGATCCGATCCATCATCCGCAAGATCGCCGGCCCCGCGAGACACATCTCTAAAATGGGAGGCTGATTGGCGAGGAAATCGCCCCCTTTGATCGTGTCATAGGCGTGAATCAGGGGCGAATCGTCCTCTCCCTTGAGATTGATCGCGATGTTGATGCCCCCTTGCGCGCAAACCGAATGGGAACGCCGCACTTTCGTGACGGAGATGAGCTTGACATGGCACTCTTTCTCGGCCAATTTCATGGCGCAAGCCAAGCCCGCAAGGCCTCCACCGACGACGATCACCTCTTTTCTCTTTTTTTCCATGGCTCAGTTCCGCAGGTTGATCCAATAGCTGCCCCAAATGGCAGCAAGGCCAAGGAAGGAGAGGAGTCCCACGCCCATCCAGCAAAGGGGCAGCACCGCTTTCTGCGAGCGATAGGAGAGAAGAGCGCCCCACGTGATGAGCGACGTCCAAAATCCGTTGAACGCATGAAACGCAGCGGCAAGGACAAAAACCGTATAAAGAACCGCCATCAGCGGACTTTTAAACGTCTCTCGCACGACCAACAGCATCGCTTTGCCTGGAGTTTTCGCCGTAGCGATTACGTGACTTCCTTTGTCCTCCAGTTGGACGTGGATCCGGTCGGCCAGGCTCGCGAGTCCTTCATCGCGGGTGAGCCGCACGACAAACCGCTCTTCATTGTTGACGCGGATCTTTTTGGGCATCTCAACAAAGCGCATCTGGATCACATGGGCGATGATCCCCACCAGCAGAATCCATGAAGTGAGCCGCTGCCACGTAAAAGCTCGATTGCGCGTATAGCCCAAAGAGGGAGCGCTTCCATCGCTCTTCCCCGCATTGGTCTTTGCAGTCAGCGCGCGCTTCACGCCCCAATAGCCATGCAACACGAGCGGGACTCCGATAAAAACCGTCTCGATCACTTGCAAATAGGGCAACCCTTCGAGCCCATTCACCAATTTGATAAATCCGCTCCCATCATCCCCAATCCAGAGCGTCGCCTGGGAATTGACGATCAGATGCTCGATGAGGTAAAGGACGAGCCACAAGCCCATCAACGAATGGACTCTGCGCCAAATAAACGGACTGGAAATGGCTGCGATACGACTGCTCATAAAGGATTTTTTACTCTTTGCCAACAGAAATTACAAGTGAAAAATCCGTTTTCCATTGGCCAGCGTCGCACTGGCCAATTCCTCCAGAGAAATGCCCTTGATCGCGGCGATGCAACGCGCGGTTTCGGGGAGAAAGGAGGGTTCATTGAGCTTGCCGCGCCGACTTTGCGGGGCGAGGTAGGGGGCGTCTGTTTCAATGAGGAGGCGATCGAGAGGAACCATTTGAGCCACTGCGCGCAAAAGTTCGCTTTTCTTAAACGTCACGATGCCGCTCAACGAGAGATACCAGCCGCGCGCCAACACCTGTTCGGCTTCGGCGACCGTGCCTGTAAAGCAATGGAGAATGGCAGGGGCTCCCGCTGGATATTCGGCATCTGCGATGGCAAAGAGATCGGCGAACGCCTCGCGACAGTGAAAAATCACCGGCAATTTGCAGCTAAGCGCTAAGTGAAGGTAGCGGATGAGGAATTGCTGTTGCACGCCCCGGTCGAGCTCGGGGTAATGGTACTCGAGGCCCGTCTCTCCGATGGCGACGAGTTGGTTGCTCTTCGCCGCTTCTGCAAAGAGTGGAAAGGCGCTCTCCCCCTCTTTTTCCACATCGTGCGGAGTGGTTGCGCCCGCATTCTTGACCTGCGGAAAGCGCGCTTCGAGGGCAAGCCCTTCTCGCAATGTCATGGGATCGGTGCAGATATTGATGATGTGAGAGACACTTGCGATCCGAGCGCGGGTGAGGATCGCATCGATTTGCGGGAGCATTTCGGCAGAGCTCAAGTGGGCGTGCGAATCAAAGAAGGGCATGCTCGATCTCTTTGCGGAAGAGGTCCCGGTCGTCGATTTTTAAAACAGGATTTGACAAGGGGAGTTTTTCAATGGGGAAAGGAACGGTAAAGGGATCGAAATAGGGCTTTTCTCCCATCTCTTCGAACTCGAAGGGACTCCGGAATGGGGAGCGCGTTTTCCCGCTAAAGGCCTCTTCAATGAGGGTCGGCCAATCGGCGTCATTGCGATGGCTCCATGTCTCCGTTTTGCGCGCACACTCTTCGCGCGTGCGGACCCAACTGTAGTGATGGATCATCGGCTCTCCATCCAAACCGAGAACTTCCTGCCGTTTGGGCCCCGGGTGATTCAAATAGGCGCCGATCCGCTCAAGTCCATTGAGCAGCGTCAAGGGAGCCAGCGTCTCCTTTTTGACCAGAAAAGAGAGGTTGACGAATTTGGTCGAGCGGAAGGTAGGTCGCAATGTGTAGAGATAAGCGCCGAGCCGCATCGCTTCGTATTGCCGGTATTCGCCCCGATCGAGCCACGCCGCGATTCTTTTCCCTTCGGCGATCTCATCGCAATCGAGAAAAAGAATATAGTCGCATTCTGGCTTTACATAGTGCATGCCGACATAGCGGGCCGTAGCGGCCCAATAGATCGCCCAATCTTCGTGCTCCGGTCCCATTGTGTGATAGCGGCTATAGAGGCGATCCGGCAAATAACGAAACTCGACAAACCGGCAATCGGGATGTTTGGCGTAGGTGTTTTCCAAAAGGAGTCGATTTTCGGGCGTCCCGTCAAACAGATGGTCGCAGACGGGAATCACAATCTCTTGCGAAAAGACTTTCGCCTCTTCGATGCATCGATCGATGAACCGATAGTCGTTCGTACAGTAGCTGATAATTGTGGCAATGCTTGACATTTAGCTCCCATTAGAATATCTCTTCTATGGAATTCAACGCAAAAGATTATGATTTTAATCGCCGCCGGCAATCCCTTCGTCACCGCCTATCTCCAATCCGATTGGTTTGGGAAGGGAATTTTTTGGGGACTGTTCCTCTTGTCTGCTCTCTCTTGGACCGTTTTGATCCACAAAGCCTGGGTCTACTACCACGTGCGCCGCCTCTCCCAAGAATTCGCCACCCTCTTTTCAGAAAAAGAGCCGCTCGAACTCAAATTCACCCCGCCTCCGAAAGGGCCTCTTTTGGAGGTTCCGCACCCCTATTTTGCAATCTACAAAACCCTCAAGCAAAAAACGCTCCAGATCATCAGCCGGAATCACTTTTTCGCCCCTCAAGCAGCGAATATTCTTTCCGAGGCCGATTTAGGGTTGATCGAATCGCAAGTCCAGTCAGCCCTGGCCTCCCAGCAAAAGCTCTTAGAAAAAAATCTCTTCCTCCTTCCCACCATCGTCACGCTCGGCCCCTTTTTGGGCCTTCTCGGCACTGTGTGGGGCATCCTCCTCACCTTTTCGGAGCTCCACGCGCGCGGCTTTGCCTCGAGCAATGCCGCGATGTTGACAGGCCTCTCGATGGCTCTCGCCACCACGGTGATCGGCCTTGTGATCGCCATTCCCGCCGTCATCGGCAACAACTACCTGCGAAACGCCTGCCGCGAGTACCGGCGCGATATGGAAGACTTCTCGCAGCTTCTTTTAGCCTCCCTCGAATTGCAATACAGAAAGCCGGAATATGAAGCGAAAATTACGACGCCTCTTTGAAGAAGAGGCGAGCGACGAGTCTCTCATCAACCTCACCCCATTAATCGACGTCGTCTTTGTCGTTCTCATCACCTTCATGTTGATCGCCCCTATCATCGACATCGATAGCGTCGATCTCGCTCAGAGCG
>CAYNWC010000066.1:0-7218 GCA_964400805.1 uncultured bacterium
ATCGCTTTTACCGCGCCATCAACCAAGTCACCCCCTCTCTCCTCCGCGTTGAGGCCGACGAAGTGACCTATTGCCTTCACGTCATTGTTCGCTTTGAAATTGAGAAGCGGCTCATCAGCGGTACCCTCAGCGTCCACGATCTTCCCGACGCCTGGAATGCCCTCATGAAAACCTATCTCGGCATCACGCCCCCCAACGACGCCCAAGGCTGTCTCCAAGATATCCACTGGTCCCTCGGCGACTTTGGCTACTTCCCCACCTATGCGCTTGGCAATCTCTTCGCTGCGCAATTCTTCACCACCTTTACCAAGCAACACCCCGACTGGGAAGAGCGCATCGCAAAGGGGGACCTCCCCTTCATCCGCGAATGGCTCAAAACCCACATCCACGTCCACGGCCGCACCTACAACTCCGAAGAACTCGCCAAGAAAATCACTGGCAAGCCTCTCTCCGAAGACGCCTATTGCACGTATCTCAAAAAGAAGTATGGGGAAATCTACCGACTCACTCGTTAACCTTAAAGACGTTCATTTCTTTCGCTCTTTGAAAATGAAGGAGAGTCGCAAACTTGTTGTTCTTCACAGCCATCCTACACACTTTGCCAAAGTGTGTTTTAGTAAGAGTGAGGCCATGCTGCCCTATGTAAGAAAGGAGGTCCATGAAAGCCGAAAGAAACCCATAGTGAGCAAAGCCTCCTAAAGCTGTGACTAGAATGGGCAAGTGAGGTGATAGGTTCATCTTGTTTTCTTCTGCGAAATGCAACAACGTATTACACACTCTTGCAGCCCATTCAGATGTCTGCTCAAGACTCTCACTAACAGCTTCAATAGATTTAGCGATTGCCAAGGGTAGAATAGGAATTTTTTGTTCTTTTATAAATTGTAAAGTTCTTTCGAATACTTCCGGAAACGCCGATAATTCGATATAATTGCCGCAAGCAACCGAGCAAAGAATTTCGCCAGCGAGTTCTGGGAGGCGATCTTGATTTATTTTCGACTCCTTTGTCTTCAACAATAACGGCTTTATCGTACTGAAGTACAAGCCCCCATCATCCCTCTCCTCAAAAATTTGGCCGAGGAACCCGTCCCAGTCCACATCTGCTATGCGAATCTGGTTGTCTTCAATAAATTGCATCATCTCTTCTGTAGCAAACGCATAGTTGAAACGAAGCGCCTCGTTCAGAGCGCGACACACATTTTCAGAGGAAATATTAAACTTCCCTTTTTCAGCTAAAAAGGCGGCTTTAATTCGCTCGATGAGGGCAGAATCTGAAAGCTTTTCGGCAGCCAGCGATGTCAACGCTTTTTGAAGATCTGGAGAATCGTCAAAAAGACGCCAATAGCAGCGGAGCACGCCTCTTCTTTCAATCAGCTCTACATGCCTTTTTCTATCTTCCAGAGAATATTTCGATTTGAGTTCTGGAACATCAAATATGTGATTCCCGAGGTCTGGCACTCCATAACTCTCATGTTCGTAAGATAGATCCTTTGAAAGGAATTCCAAGTTCCAACTGATATACGCGAGCGAGCGCGTTTCAGCCTGACTCACTGCCATCGCTTTCGGTAAAAAGGACTCTTGTATCTGAAACTTTTCTAAAGAGGTACCCTTCGTATCTTTTTCATACTTTTGGTAGACTTCCAAAGGAGTTGTCTCCTTCGTGCCGAGTTCCATATAGCCCACGATCAGATCTTGTATTACATTGGGCAAGCTTCCAGGGAATGGCTTCTCTGGAAAACATTGCGCCTCTGTTAATAAGGAGGGGGGCATTGCACTGATCGTCGATCTCAGTGGTACACCCAAGGGATCCTTGACGCCCCCTAATCCTTGATCCGTTACTATCTGAGGGATCCTTGAGGAAATGGGGGTAATAGCGCTCATAAAGTCTCGTTTTAAATTTAATTTGAAATTATCTTAACAATAAGAATACTAATAATCACCAAAAATTAGGGTTATCTTTGATGACCGAGACGATAGAGGCGTCGTTTTTCAGCCTGTTCGTAGCGCGCGTGCTGTTCTGCCGTTTCGGGAATGACGGGCAGCACTTCTACCGGTTTATGCTCATCATCCACAGCCACAAACGTGAAGTAGGCCGAGAGGATATCTTTCTGCTCTAGCGTTCGGAAGTCCTCTGCCACCACCTTCACGCCCACCTCCATCGAAGTGCGCCAGGTCTTGTTGACTGAGGCCTTGCAGACCAAGATATCGCCCCGCATGGCAGGATTCAGAAACCGAACCGAGTCGATTCCCAAGGTAACGCACACCTGGCCTGAGTGTCTCTTCGCCACAATCGCCGCCAAATTATCAACCACTTGCATCAGCTTTCCGCCGAACAGCGTTCCATGGGCATTCAGGTCATTGGGGAATACTTCCACAACTTGATCGATAATCGCGGATGCAGAAACCGGCTTTCCTTCCATAATTACCCAGATAACAAAAGTCAGAATTAAGAAATAGGACCAATTCTTTCTTTCCTATCATTCTCATCATTTCATCCTTTATATCATTAACCTGGCTTGAGGCCTCACGCGCGTGCATCCCCACACAAAATCAATGATGGGAAGGATGAAATGATGAGAATGATAAAAAAAGCCCGTTGGATTGCAACGGGCTCCAGGAATAAGGAGGGAAAGGTTTAACGTTTAGAGAACTGGAAGCGGCGACGGGCCCCTTTACGGCCATACTTTTTCCGCTCTTTCTTGCGCGGGTCGCGCGTCAGAAAGCCGAGTTCTTTGAGATCGCCGCGGATCGCTTCATCTTCTTGGACGAGCGCGCGGCTCAAGCCGAGACGGGTCGCGGTGGCTTGGGCTTCAAGGCCCCCACCTTTGACGCGGATGATCATATCCACTTTCTCGGGATTGGAAAATTTTTGCACGGGAGCCAAAATGAGCTCGCGCTGCAGAGGAAGGGGGAAGTACTCTTCAAACTTGCGCCCATTCACTTCGATCTGTCCTGACCCCTTGCGTAAGCGGACGGAGGAAACTGCGGTTTTTCTGCGGCCAATGCCAATTGTCTCTTCTTGCTTTGCCATGGAGTTCCTTTAAATGTTTGCGGGGATAGGCTGTTGCGCTGTCATATCGTGCTCGGCGCCTTTAAAGATGCGGAGCTTCTTCACTTGCTGTCCCCCAAGACGAGTCTTCGGCATCATGCCTTTGATGGCGTGCATGAGGATATACTCGGGCTTGCGAGCGAGCATGGTCTCATAGGGAACCTCTCTCAATCCACCGATAAAGCCGGTATAGCGCGTATAAATCTTCCGAGCGGGCTTCATTCCAGTAACGGCGATCTTCTCTGCATTGATGATGATCACGCCATCGCCACAATCTACATAGGGCGTAAAGTCGGGACGATGTTTACCGCGGAGCACTTTTGCCACTTCAGCGGCAAAGCGGCCTAAGGTCTTGCCAGAGGCGTCAAAGAGGTACCATTTGCGCGAGTCAAGGGCCTTCTTTTTCGTGAGGAGAGGAGTCTTTTGGTTGTGATTCATATGATCCTAAAAATTGAAAATAACATCATATCTCGATATCGATTTTTTGCCAACACTCAATTTTTATTTGCCTGACAGACCCTCCTTCGTCTAAACTGGATCGCTTATGAAAGAGCTAAAGACTTATTTTATTCGCACCTATGGCTGCCAAATGAATGAGCTCGATACCGAGATCATGGCGGGCCAGCTGCAAAAGAGAGGGCTCGCACCCGTCTTGGAAGAAGAGGGGGCCGACCTGCTGATCTTCAATACCTGCTCGATCCGGGATCTGGCCGAGCGGAAGGTGATGGGCAAGCTGGGCCGAATGGGGCGAGGGGCCAAGCGCAATGCGGTCATCGGCGTCACCGGCTGCATGGCGATGGCTAAAAAGGACTCGCTGTTTCGCAAATTCCCCCACTTGGACTTCGTGGTGGGGACCAATAACATCACCGACCTGGGGACTGTTCTCGATGAAGTGCTCTATACCCAGCGGCAAGTCTTTAAGACCGACGATCGGTTCGAGGAAAATTTAGACTATCTGGTCGCCCAGAGGGACAATAAGATCAAGGCCTTCGTCTCGATCATCCGCGGCTGCGATAAGTTCTGCACCTATTGCGTCGTCCCCTACACGCGGGGCCAAGAGGTCTCTCGCCCACCTGAAAGCGTGGTGGAGGAGTGCCAAAAGCTGGTCGATGCCGGCTATAAAGAAATCACTTTGCTCGGCCAAAACGTCAACAGCTATGGGAAAGACCAGCCCGAATGGAACTGCCTCTTTCACGATCTCCTCTACCGATTGGACAAAATCCCCGGGATGGAGCGGATCCGCTTCATGACCTCCCATCCGATCGATATCACACGACAGCTCATGGAGGCGATCCGCGACCTCCCCTCTCCCTGCGAATTTGTCCACTTCCCCATCCAAGCGGGCTCCAGCCGCATCCTCAAAAAGATGCACCGGATCTACACCAAAGAACAGTACCTGGAAAAGGTCTCCCTCCTTCGAGAAATCGTCCCCCATGTTTCTCTTGGAACCGACATCATCGTGGGCTTCCCCACCGAGACCGAAGCGGAGTTCCAGGAGACCTATGAGGTGATGAAGCAGATCCGCTATTCGCTCGCCTTCGTCTTCGCCTACAGCCCGCGCAAAGGGACGCCGGCGATGCGCTGGAAGGATGACATCCCCGAAGAGGTGAAGGCCGAAAGACTCCAACGTCTCATGGACCTGCAAGATCAAATCAGCAACGAAGAGCGGCAACAGATGCTGGGCAACAGCTACGAGGTCCTCGTCGAGCGGTTCAATAAGGACGGCCATATGCTCAAAGGGAGAACCCGCTGCTGGAAGAAAGTGATCTTCGAAGGGGACGAGTCGCTCATCGGCACTCTCCAACAGATCAAAGTCCATAGCTACAGCCACCAAACCCTAATCGGCGAAAGAGTGAATCCCACAGCCTCCCTCCGCGTCATATAAATAATTTTAACAGTTTTGTTTTACTCACAAATACGTTAAAATATTTTATGAATTCACTGCTTTTATCTAGAATTACTAAAGATTATTTGAATGAGGATCTCGATCTGATCCCTGCGCGCGAGCGCTATCGGATGGGATGGGGAGGTTCTATCTTGTCCAGTCATCTGACCGCTCGCCCCGCCGCCTCTCTCTTAATCGCTTTACGAGAACGATTCTCCCACCTCTTTGCCTCAGTCGAGAGGCCCCCAGTCCCTCTCTGCACAGGCCCGGAACAACCCCAGCCCCAAATCCCTCCCCCCGCCACCTTCCGCCCTCCCCGCTACTTTTCCCGCGGAGCGCTGGAGACGCAAAAACGGAAAAACCCCGAGCCGATCTCCTATCTCCTGACTGAGACCAATGAAACGGCGCGTGCGCGCCCTGTACCGAACCAGTCGCTGCTCCTCCGCTCTCTTTGCAAAGGAAAAGGGATCCTGAAGAAAAACCCGCAAGGGCTCATTTATTTGGATGTCGACAATCGATTTATCTCGATGCTCCTTCCCTATCTGAAGGCGCAAGAGCTCGTTCGCCCTCCCTATTTCAATCTGTTCACCGCTCCCGATGGTGCGCACGTTCCCGTAATCCCTGCGCGCGAAGCATCCTTTCATTTCTTGGATGGAGTGGCAGAGACGGGTCGAGAATTTTCGTTTGAGATCGAAGGGCTGTTTTCGCTAGAGCCGGTCTCTTGGCCAGAGGTGGAGCAAGTGTGGTTCTTCAAACTCCGCGCAGAGGCGTTGCAAGACTTGCGCCGCCGTTATTTTATCCCCTCTCTTCCGGGAGGTCACTCCTTTCACATCGCTGTCGCCGTGAAACCTCGCATCACAGCAGCTGAAACAACACAACCGTTGCCATTCATGCGCATTAACCCTGCTTTTCTCGCCGCTTGATTTAATCGGATAGCTAGATAATAATTCTGCGCCATGTCAATTGCGCGCATTCAAAACACTCCGTCTGCTGTTCCTGTATCGCCTCCTGTCCGCACCTGTGATCTCATTCAGAAAATCGCTTTAGCTTGCTTGAAGGAACTTGTCGTTGCATTGGCTTTTGGAGCCTTGGTTGCCTGTTTTGTGCCTACACCGGCTGGAATAGTGGTTTTGATAAACGCCTTCTTCATTCAATTGGCGGTGAGCCTCTGTTTCCAAACGCTGGGCGCTTACTTTAAAAAAATCACCCCTTTCTGCCAATGGGTCACGGCGGCGAATTTCGCCTTTTTCACAGGCTACAATACACAGCTGCTCGTCCACGAAACAGGACACGCTCTCGCCTTCCTCGCACTCTATAACAGACCGCAGCCGCAGATCGCCGTCCAACCTTTCGCAACAGGAGTCACCCAGTTCTACAAGGCCTCTCTCAGTCCTCTGGGCAAAAGACTCGGACCGGTCGCAACGACCTGTATCGCCGTCGCCTGCGGACCCGCATTCACGCTCTTAGTTTCCGCCGTCCTATTTACCCTTGGATTGGCCATTAAGGAGAGCTATCCACAGCTGGGGAAACATCTCATTGCCTGGAGCCTCATCGACTTTTTCAATCACGCTGACTACGCCTACGGAGCGCTCCGCATGGAAACGACGAGTTTGAACCACGATTTCGTCCATCTGGCCATCTTCGGGCTCCATCCGGCCGTCGCCGCCATCGGGATCATTGCGATTCCGATCGTGATTTCTTTAGGGATGCATTTATATAAAAAAAGGGCCGCGGCGATCTGATTAACCCTCTTCTTTCTCTCCTATCATTCTCATCATTTTATCCTTTCTATCATTAACCTGGCTGGAGGCCTCCCGCGCGTGCATCCCCACACAAAATCACTGATGGAAAGGATAAAATGATGAGAATGATAAAAAAAAGGGCCGGAGAGATCTCCGGCCCCATCGTGTAGATCGACTTCTTTTCTTAGAAGTCGCATTTTGCCGTGATGGTCAACCCTTGGATATAGAGGTTGCCAACGGGGTTAAAGCTATTGAGCCAAGACACATCATCCATATATTTGCGGAACATGTTTTGGTCGAAGAAGACTTGGAAGTTATACCCAGCTGACAGATCGACATAGTAGCGATTGCAGTCAAAGTATCTACCCCAGCCCAATCCCAGCTCGAGAGCGAGGTGAGTGCGGATGCCTCCTACAGTAGGGCTCGTGACGTTGATAGGTCCAGTTAGAGTCCCACCGGTTGTCGCTGTATGCGTGTCGGAGAAAGAGAGGGTCGTATAGCTGGTGTAGAGAATATCGGCCATTCCATTTCCAAAGAGCCGTGTT
>CAYNWC010000067.1:0-7112 GCA_964400805.1 uncultured bacterium
CGATATGGGCAGCCTCAAAGGGGAAAACCGCATTCTCGTCCGCTATGGACTGAAACAAATGCGCAAGATGAAGCGCGTCGGGCTCGTCAAACTCTTTCAAGTCAGCGATGCCCAGCCAGGGGAACTCTCTCCCATGGAGATCGCCTCCAAAGTCGCTCCTCGCCTCAATTCGCTCGGCCGCATCGCCGATCCGATCAAAGGCGTCGAACTCCTCCTCCTGCGCGACAGCACAGAAGCCGAAATCCTCGCCAAAGAGCTCGATCTACACAATCTCGAGCGGCAAAAAATCGAGCGAGAAGCTTCCGATGACATCGAGGAATATATCTTTCAAAACCCTCAAATCCTTCAGGAAAAAGCGATCATTCTCTCCTCGGAGAAATGGCATCCCGGCATCATCCCCATCATCTCGGCGCGCATCGCCAAACAATATAGCCGCCCCACCCTCATCATCTCCATCGAGCAAGGCGTTGGGAAAGGCTCCATCCGCACCATTCCGGAATTTCCCCTTCTTCCCGTCCTCAAGAAAAACGAAGATCTCCTCATCAATTTTGGCGGTCATGACTACGCTGCCGGTCTCACCATCAAGCAAGAAAATATCCCCCTATTCCGCCAGCGCTTTATCGAAGCTGCCGAGAAAGCTCTCAAAGAGCAAGACATCATCGCCAAACTTCATCTCGATGCGAAAATCGACTTCAACGATCTCACCTTTGATTTCATGGAATCGCTCAACCTTCTCGAGCCCTTCGGCAATGAAAATCCCTCTCCCATCCTCTACTGCGACGCCATGCAAGTTTGGCCGCCTAAAGTCGTCGGAAAGTATCATTTGAAACTTTTCTTAGAACAAGGCGACCGGATGCTGGAGGGCATTGCCTTTGGCCTGGCCGACCGGAAAGAGCAAATCCGCCGCAAGAACATCCCCCTGCGCATCGCCTTCACCCCCCACGTCAACCTCTTCCTCAACAAAGCCTCGATCCAACTCCAGATCAAAGATTTTCAGGTGGTATAGTAGACCGCAATCAATCGTTGTGTACGCGCGCTTCTACGGGCCTCGCTTCCAGTACAACCGGAGTCCTGTTTGTACAGAAATGCATTACACTATAAAAAATACACCCCACGAGAAACATATTAGAGAATGCATTGAGTATGTATGGCGCTGCGCTTATGATTGCGCACCCCAACATTTTCTGTTCAAAACAAGGGTGGGATGGAGACGCCAAATGAGCCGATATCATTAGAGACATTACATACACTTTCACTTTAAACCCTACCGCACTCATTGTTAATGAATAATGCAAAGGCAACTGCTGATACTTTCTCTGCACTTGCTGACATTTCTCGTAAGCCCAATTCACTGAATTCGCAATAGATGAAACAACCATAAAACCTCCTTTGTAAGAGGCGAGTAAGATACATTCTACCTCCATTCCAATCAACAAACTAATACATTGACTCGGGAAGTTTTTTTTAGTATCTGTAGAGAGGATGAAAAGGTACGGCCTTCTTTTTATCCTTTTTCTCCATTCGCTATTTCCGACAACAGCCGTATGGAATGGGTCGTCGAATAATCTGTGGCTCACTGCGGCCAATTGGACGCCGGCGACTCCTCCTAATAGTTCGGGAGATATTGCCAACCTGAATTCTGCGAGCGCAGCCAATACGAACACCCTCTCTTTGAACAATATGCCGATCACATTGGGGCAACTCACCTTGGATTTTGGGAGCGTCGGTTATAACATCTCTCCAGGAGGGGGCGCCGGAAGTTTCATCTTTCAACCAGGCTCAGGAAGCGCCATTCTGTCTGTGACCGACGTGAATGGAGCCGGACCGATGGTCATCTCAGCGCCGATTACCCTAATGGCCCCTCTCAGTGTCAATCAAAATTCTACGGCCACGCTGACCCTCTCAGGGCTCATCTCCGAATCTTCCCAACAGTCGCTCACCTTGGCAGGGACAGGGACTTTAGTTCTTTCCAATGGGGGCAATTCGTACTCGGGGGGCACGACGATTTCGGGAGGCGAGCTGAGTATTTCAGCCGATAACCAACTAGGAGCGAGTAGCGGGGGAGTGACCCTCTCGGGAGGAACGCTGAGCTTTAGCAATAGTATGCCATTGAGCTCAGCAAGAAACTACGTCCTGACAGGCAACGGATCGATCAACGTAGCGGGAACAAGCACAGTCACTCTGGCCTCGCCGGGCGTGATCAGCGGCAGCGGGACTCTCTCAACGACCATTGCGGCGGGACAAACGCTGACTCTTTCGGGGACCAACACCTACACAGGAGGCACGACGCTCGTGTCGGGCGTATTGCTAATCAACAATGACGCCAATTTGGGAAATGCGTCGGGCGCTCTCACCATCAATTCGGGAACCTTGAAAACGATGAGCGGAGTTACCTCTGCGCGGGCAGGCTCTTTCACTGCGGCCGCCGTCATCGATACGAACGGCAATACCGATACATTTTCGGGCAGTTTCAGCGGTCCAGGAACATTGACGGTGCAAAGCACAGTCGGCGGAGGGACTCTAATCCTGACGGGGACGAACCACTATACAGGAGGCACGACGGTCGCCGCCAACACGACACTGCAAGGGACCACAAATGGATTGCAGGGAACGATCACTTTGTCCGCCGCCTCGTCGAATCTCGTTTTCAACCAAACCTTCACGGGGACGTATGGAGGAGCGGTGAGTGGGGCGGGGCCTTTGACAGTGTCAGGGACGGGCGTGGTGACCTTTTCGGGAAGTAGCACGGGATTTACGGGGAATGCGACGATCGGGAATGGGGCGAGCCTATTTGTGAATGGCTCCCTGCAAAATGCAACGCTCGTGACGGTCAATGCAGGGGGGACATTAGGAGGCACTGGAACCGTAGGTCCCACAACTAGCAGCGGCACTTTGCAACCGGGAGCCTCTATCGGCACGCTCACCATCCATGGCAACCTCATCTTGCAGGCAGGATCCAATGTCCTGATCGAAACGGCGCCCTTAAGCGCCGATCTGATCGTCGTACAGGGGATGGCGACGTTGACCGACACGTTGACAGTGGATCCAGCAGCCGGTTTCTATGCGCCGACCACTTGTTATACGATTCTAACGACCACAACAGGCCTTGCCGGAACTTTTTCCCCCGTGGTTTCGACGAGCAGTAACTTTGTTCCGACGGTCACCTACTCCGGAGGGAATGTAACGCTGTGCCTCCGCGCCCTCAATCTGTTTTTTAACTTCCCCTTTTCCAATGAAAATACACGCGCCGTGGGAAATAATATCAATGCGCTCAGCCTGGCCGGAGAACTTCCTTCCGCGCTCCTGACTGTGGTGGATGAATTCGCCGGACAAAGCTTTAGCTCCATCAACAATGCCCTCGATCAAATGCATCCCGCGCCTTATAGCGCTTTCACCGAACTGCAAGAGGAAGTAGACGCCCAATTGCTCTCTCTCTTTCACAGATTCCCTACCCTTCCTTGCTGCTGTTTCGAGCCCAACCGCATTTGGGTAGCGCCCCTGGCCAGCAGCCTCACGCTGAAAAAACATGGCGAAGAAATCGGCGCCGAGTCGACCACCGGCGGCCTGGCTCTCGGCTACGATCGCAATCTCTCCGATCAGTTCGTTCTCGGAGTGGGAGGCGTTTGGGAGAAGAGCACTTTGGAGTGGCACGATCACCGCGGCCACGGAACGGTCAATGGATTTTATGGTGCTTTGTACGGCGATTACCAAGTGGGCGCCTTTTATCTGGGAGCAAGCTTCCTCGGCGGCGCCGATCTCTATGAGACCTCGCGCCGGATGGATTTCTTTTCCACTCACACAGCGGCGCACGCTAACTACCAGGGGATCGATCTCGGAGCGCAATTGAGCTCCGCCTACTTTTTTGGGTCGCCAGCCGCCCATTTTTACCCATACGCCAACTTCGATTTTCTCTATCACCACACACCCCGATTCCAAGAAGGAGGGGCTGGAGGACTCGATTTGACAGTCCATGCGCGCACCGATATGACCTGGAGAAGCGAGCTGGGCCTCGCCTTCCAAGTTCAGGATCGCAATCCGGCGGAGACGATGTGCATTGCTCCAACGGTTTCTATCGGCTGGGTCAACCTCTGCCCGATTCAACGGGATGGGTTTGTCTCCACGTTTGTCGACGCCCCCATCCCCTTCACGACGCATGGCTGGGACGTCACCTGGAACCTGCTCGCAGTAGACTTCGGTCTCAGGATTTCCTATAAATGCTTTTGCTTAAGCCTAAAGTATGACGTGGAGATCTCTCCCGATTCCGATACGACGCTTTTCAACCAATATGGCCAAGCGCGTTTGGAATGGAAGTGGTAAGGAATTTTTTTAAAAAATAAGAGAAAAATCGCCCATCTCGAGGTTAGGCGATTAAAAAATGAAAGACATTAGCCGACTTTAGGTCTTCGATTTAGGTAATTGTCTTGATACCCTTTGATATCATCCGTGTGAATGACCCAGGCAGCCCCTTTGCGGTGCGCCTTTAAAAGACCTACGCGCGTCGCGTAATAAATCTTCTGCGCTGGTACACCGAGTACCTTCGCGGCTTGGTTCACAGAATAAAATCCTTTCCGGTTGTCAAATAACAATTCACCGTCGTACATAGACTTCGTTCGAGAATACTTGTTGTTTCTGTATTCTTCGAGATCGTCCAAATGGATGGTCCAACGAGTCGCATCTTTTGTCGCTTTTAACTTCTTCTGCTTAATCGCAACGTAGATCGCCTGCCGAGTGACATTATTGATTCGCGCTGCTTCTGTGATCGAAACAACCTTCGAATCCTTTTCCTGTCCCTGGTTTTGGCCCCATGTTGAATCTGAGTTCATGGTCCTTTTCCTCCTAAAAAAAATAATTAACAGTTTCCTAATTCTCACCCTTTAAATACTTAGGTATATAAAACTAAATATTTTCAAGATAAGTCGTTTTTTACTTATTTGTTTTATAATTCGTTCTTTAAGTAACGATTATTTCATAATATCGACTATTAATCAATGGTTTTTTGTCTTACACCCCCCTAATTTTGGAATCGTTTTTTATAATTTATAAATATTTAATAATCAGTAGGTTATTTTCAAAAAATTTGATTGGCGACAAAGAGTTCTTTTCGGTATAGTCGCAGGTTTGACTTATTAGAGTTTTTGTCTGTTTTTGCATTGAATTTATTAAGTTCTTGAAAAACAAGGGTTTATGATTCGTCTCCGCCTTTTCCTCTTTTTACTGGTTTTCATCCTCGCAGTTGAAGGGAAGCCCCCTCAGCTCAGCCCCCGAGAGGTCAAAGGCAAGGTCGAAGAGATCTTAAAGGCCCACGTCTGCCACAAAACCCTCACTCCCGAGCTGATGGAGAGGACTCTCCAAAACTTCCTCGAGGAACTCGATCCCACTAAGACCTATTTGCTCGAAGCGGAAGTCTCCCCCTGGCTCCACCCCTCTGAGTTGCTCTTACAGAGGGCTTTATCGGGATTCAAAACGGGTGATTTTTCCCTATTTCAAGAGATTCACAACACGCTCCTTCCCGCAATGGAAAGGCGCAATCTCATCGAGGCCGATATCGCCCAGCAAGAGCTTCCCCGGGGAGTGAAGAGCGAAGAGTTTAAAGACCTCTCGTGGCCCCTTTGCTATGAGGAGCTGGTCAATCGCCTCCTGCGGATCAAGTCCCTGCAGCTCGAAACCACCGAAAAGTTGGGCGAAGAGAGCCAATCGCGCTTCCTGCAGCGAATCCAAAAACGGCGGCTCAACCGAGAGACGGAAATGACGGGGGGCAGTCCAGAGGAGCGGTACAAACTCACGCTCACCTACGTGCTGAAAGCGACCACAGCCGCTCTCGATTCCCACACGAACTATTTCACTCCGAACGAGGCCAACCAATTCATGATCCAAGTGCAGCAGCGCCTGTTTGGAATTGGCGCCCAACTGCGCGATGATCTCGATGGCCTTTCGGTCATTCGCATTTTGGAAAACAGCCCCGCAAGTCAAAGCAATAAGCTGAAAATCAACGACAAAATCATCGCAGTCAATCAAGAGCCTGTCATCGGCATGGAGATCAGCGAAGCTGTTGAGCTCATTCGGGGAGAAAAAGGAACGCCCGTTCTCCTCACTCTCTTACGTGAAACGGGAGAAGGGGAAGAGCGGCAAGCCGAAAAACTGGATGTTGAGTTGATCCGCAATGAAGTCGTCCTCGAAGAGACGCGCCTCGAAACCAACGTAGAGCCCTATGGCGATGGGATGATCGCTACATTAAAGCTATTCTCCTTCTATCAAGATCCCAAAAGCTCCTCCGCTTCTGACATCCGAAAAGCCTTAGAGCAGATCAAGAAAGATCACCAACTCAGAGGCGTCATTCTCGACCTGCGCAGCAACGCAGGCGGCTTCCTCGAACAGGCCGTCAATGTCACCGGTCTCTTCATCAACAAGGGGATCGTCGTCTCCATCAAAGATAACACCGGCAAGTTGCGCCATCTAAGAGAAGTTGAGGGGAAGCCCGTTTGGGAAGGGCCCCTCTTTGTCCTCGTGAATCGCGCCTCCGCCTCGGCAGCTGAAATCGTCGCGCAAACCCTCCAAGATTACGGGCGCGCCCTCGTCATTGGAGATGCCTATACTTTTGGAAAAGGCTCCTTCCAAACATTCACTCTCGATCCGGTGAACAATCCAAAAGTGAATCCCCAAGGCGAATACAAAGTCACCCGCGGCAAATACTATACCGTTTCCGGAAAGAGCCCGCAGCTCAACGGCGTCGCTTCTGACATCGTCGTTCCCGGCATCCTCTCGGAGCTCGATATCGGGGAAAAATTCGTTAAATTTCCTTTGGAAAATGATGAAATTGAACCCCATTTTGACGATGACCTTTCCGATGTGTCTCCCTTCCATCGGATCCAATTGGGGCCGATGTATAAGTATAATCTCCAGACCAAACTCTCAACCTATCTTCCCTTTGCCGATGTACTGAAGAAAAATTCCCAAGTTCGGATCGACTCAAATAAAAATTATCAAAGCTTCCTCACCGAAATTCGAAAAAAGAATTTCGACTCGGACCCGATCGACCTCTTTGGGCAAACGGATCCGCAACTGACTGAAGCGCTCAACGTCATGAAGGACTTAATCTTCCTCATGGCCATTCC
>CAYNWC010000068.1:0-7017 GCA_964400805.1 uncultured bacterium
TTTGGCAGTAAATAAATACTGCGATGACGTACTTCACCCTCTTTTTCTTCTTTGTTGTGCATGTTTAATTTCGAGATGCCCAGTTGAATTTCTCCGATAGTCAAAGCACTCAAATAGTACTGAGATTCTGGGTGAGAAAGAATCCATGATAAAAGAGGGCTGTCTGGGTCGTTTTTGATTTTTCTCAGTTTTGAGATAATGCAGGTATCTAAAAGGTAACTCATAAATCGATGTCCCTGCCTGTATCTTGATCGCGAGACAGATCCAGATCGAAATCAGGAAAAGGAGCTCTGCTAAAAAAATCAATCAAATTCTCTTTCGACTTTAAGTATTCTTCAAAATCTTTTTGGGAAATGATGACGACAACGGGTTGCCCGTTTCGTGTGATCGTATGATAACCGTCTTCTAATACCTCATCGACGAGTTTAGAGAACTTTGCTTTTGCTTCCTGCAATTGCCAAGTTTTATGCCTTCTATGTTTTCTTTCTCTTTTGTACATCTATACACTCTAGTCTGACTAGACAGGATTGTATCAGTCTAGGGGCGTCTCGGTCAATAACTAACATAAGATACTTGTAGTCAATCAGTTGGTTTAGTTCTGGAATCACAACATCCCTGCAAAGCAGGGAGCTTCAGAAGCCAGTCCATCCAATTACCGATTGACCAGTTCTTTCTCGAGGAGCCACTCATGGTTCTCTGTAAGCTCTTGAAAATCGATCTCTTTTTCGAAATCTTTAGTGAGTTGTTTCTCATGTAATACCCTCTGAAAAACGAGGAATAAAAATCTCTGCGGGCAGGCCACCGATTTCAAGTCATATACTCTTTGTGAGTCGTAGGGGGGAGCGAAAGAGGAGCGATCGAGTTTAACGCACATGATCCGTAGCCATCTCTTTAAGTCTCTGAAAGTATTTTCTCTAAAAATATTTATAAGCCTTGTCCCGAATTCTTCATTGGCCAGTTCCCAGGTGTTGATATTGGCGGTGGGCATATTTTCCAATTCTTCGAAAAAGGCTTCGCCTGCCTTGTTCTCTAGTTTTTGAACCCATTCTTCGATCGCGTCATAATCTGGGTCGGGACCGAAAGGAGGAGAAACAGGAGAAGCGTACTCAAACTCCATGTCGTCGATATTAATGTCGTCGATATAAATGGGGGATGTTGGGCGAATGGCTGACATTAGAGAATCTCCGCGATTTGGACGGCGTTGAGGGCCGCTCCTTTTAATAATTGGTCGCCAACAGCCCAAAACTCCAATGTATTGGGCTGGCTCGGATCGATCCGAAAGCGACCGCAAAAGACGTCGTTTTTCCCCGTCGCATCAGCTGGCGTCGGAAAGCGATTTTCCGCTCGGTCCTCGAAGAGGGTGAGGCCGGGAACTTTTTCCAAGGCAGCATAAATAGCGTCAAGGGTGAAGGGGCGTTTGAATTCGACATTGGCTGCGAGGGAGTGGGCGCGTAAGACGGGAACGCGAATGCAGGTTGCGCTGAGTTGGATGTTGGGATCTTCGAGGATCTTGCGCGTCTCGTGAAGCATTTTGCGCTCTTCTTCGACGTAGCCGTCGGAATGGAGGGGCGAATTGTGCGGATAGAGGTTGAAGGCATAGGGAAAGGGCAACGTATGCCGATAGGGCTGATTTTGCAGATGAGCGAGCGTCTCTTGTTGCAATTCGCGCAGGAGTTGGGCCCCTGCGCCGCTGGCGGCTTGGTAGGTGGAGACGACGACCCGCTTGACGCCGAAGAGGCGATGGAGCGGGAAGAGGGGCATAAGGAGAATGGTCGCTGCGCAGTTGGGAGAGGCGATCACCCGGCCTTGCAGAGCGTGAGCGTTGATTTCGGGAATGATGAGAGGCGCTGTAGCGCGGAAAGCAGAACTCGAGTCGATGCAGAGACAGCGCGCCTGCGGAATCCACTCTTTGGAAATGGGAGAACCGGCGCAGAAGAAGGCGAGATCGATGCCGTCGAGTGTTTGGAGCGGTTCGATCGGAATGTTCTGAACCATTTTCCCAACGGATTTGGGGGAGGCAAAGAGGCGCAAAGTGCGATAGGGAAACTGCCGCTCGATCAGCAGCCGGACGATTTCTTGTCCGACGGCGCCCGTAGCGCCGATCACTGCAACCGTTTCCTTTTTTTGTTTCATGGCGTAAGATCATAGCATGAACACTACGATTCTTCAATCGGTGGATGAAGCGATCCGCGCCGCGCTCTGTTTAAAGTCGCCCGAGGCTTTGGCTTTTATGGAGCAGGCGGCGGAGCAAATCACCCGCTGTTTTCAAAATGGACACAAGATCCTGATCGCCGGCAATGGGGGGAGTCTCTGCGATGCAATGCACTTTGCCGAAGAGTTGACGGGACAGTTTCGGAACAAACGGCCCGCTCTGCCCGCCATCGCCCTCTCCGATCCGGGGCATATGAGCTGTGTGGCCAACGACATGGGCTTCGACTCCGTATTTTCCCGCGGTGTAGAAGCATTGGGGCAAAGCGATGACATATTCATTGCGCTCACGACGAGCGGTAATTCTCCGAATCTGATTGCAGCCATCGAGATGGCCAAAGCGCGCGGTCTTTACACGATCGCCTTTCTCGGCAAAACGGGAGGGCGCGCCAAGGGATTGGCCGATCTCGAGTGGATCGTTTCAGGATTTGCCTATTCGGATCGAGTTCAAGAGGCCCATATGGCAGCCATCCACATCATCATCGAGCGCGTCGAGCAGCAACTGTTTTGTTATGCGACATAAATTCCTGCGGATGGGCCAGCGGCTGATCGAGAAGGGGACTTGGTATTTGGCGCCCTTCAGTTGGCTCTATGCTTTGGGCGTCTTCTTCCGCAATCGCCTCTACGACTGGCTGCCCGTGATCAAGGTCCCTGCTACGGTTGTCAGCGTAGGGAACATCTTGGCGGGAGGGACGGGGAAAACGCCTTTGGTCCTTCTCCTGGCGCAGGCTTTCCCCCACCGAAAAGTGGCTATTCTCTCGCGTGGGTATGGAGGAAGAGCCGATGAAGCGCGCCTCCTCGCGCGCCGCCTGCCAAACGTAAAGGTCTACGTGGGCAAGGATCGGGCCGCTTTAGCGCAGCAGGTAGATGCCGATCTGATCATTCTCGACGATGGGTTTCAGCATCGTCGGTTGCACCGCGATTTCGACATCGTCCTCGATCGGGAGTCGATTCGCCATTATTTGCCATGGGGCTTTTTACGCGACAGCCCGCAGCGGCTCAAAAAAGCCGACGCGGTCTTTACCGTAGGCAAAGATTTTACTTTCACTGTGAAGCGCATTTTGGACCTACACGGAAACGAGATCCCCTCCATCAACGGGTGGAAGGTCGCCCTTTTTTGCGGAATCGCCCAGCCACAGAATTTCAAAAAAACAGTAGAGGGACTAGGCGCGGAGATCATCGCGGAGACTTTTCTGGCGGATCACGAGGCTGTCGATCTCGATAAGTTACCTAAAGTCAGCGCCTTGCTCTGCACCGAAAAGGATTTTATCAAACTGCCTCCTACGCAATTGCCTATCTATTATTTGGAGATGGAGCTACGGGTGGCCGAGGGGGCGAAGCGCTGGGAAAAGTTGATTGAAAAAATCGATCAAAAAATCGATAATGGTGCCCAATTATGAGCGACGCTGTAAAAATTACTTTGCCGAAACTTGGAGAGAGCATCGTGAGCGCCACGGTGGTCCAGTGGTTTAAAAAAGTGGGCGATCCTGTGGCCCTCGATGAGCCGCTCCTCGAAGTATCGACCGATAAAGTCAATAGCGAGATCCCCTCGCCCGTCGCTGGCGTCCTCCAAGAGATCCTTGCGCTCGCCGATCAAGAGCTCCAAGTGGGAGAGCCGTTAGCGCTCATCTCCACGCATGCGGCTGTTCCCGCTATGGCCACTGTCAGTGTAGCTCCTTCTTCTGCGACTGTGCCCTCTTCAGGCATGGAGGATTTCCTCTCTCCATCGGTGATGCGCCTACTGAGAGAGAAGGGGATTGCCCTCAGCGACATTGAGAAAATTCCCCACACCGGCCAAGGGGGCCGCCTCACCAAAAAAGACATTGAGGATTTTACGGTCAAACCCGCTTGCCCGATGGCGGCCAGCACCGAGCGGGTCAAAATGACGGCCATGCGCAAGGCGATCGCCGACAACATGGTCAAATCGTTCTATGAAGCACCCCATGCCACCGTGATCACTGAAGTCGATGTGACGAACGTTCTCAAGTTGATCAAAGAGCACAAACAGCAACAGACCGGCGTTAAGATCACCATCACCGCGTTTGTCGCCCGCGCCATCGCCCGCGCGTTGCAGACCTACCCACTCCTCAACGCCTCGCTCGATGGAGACACCATCGTCGTGAAGCGTTTTGTCAACCTCGGCGTTGCCGTGAGCGTCGATCAAGGCGTGATGGTTCCCGTCGTGAAACACTGTGAGCAAAAAAAACTCCCCGCCATTGCGAAGGAGATCGCCGAACTCGCTGAAAAGACCCGCAGCCACACTCTAACGCCCGGCGAGACCCAAGAAGGAACTCTCACGATCACCAACTTCGGCATGACCGGCGCCATGATCGGCGTTCCGATCATCCGTTATCCCGAAGTCGCCATTGTTGGCCTCGGCGCCATCACCAAGAAAGTGGCCGCAATGCCCGACGATTCGATTGCCATCCGCTCCGTCATGTTTGTTTCTCTTACTTTTGACCATCGCGTTCTCGATGGCATCTACGGCTGCGGCTTCCTCGGCGAGCTCAAAAAGCACCTCGAAGCCGACCTCTCTCTCGATAATTAAGTATTTATGGAAATAGTTAATCGGATCAGACATTTAACTCAGGACATTCAAACCGCGGCTAGTGAGTGGAATGGTAAGGAAATCATTCGCTTACAAGGGCGGGAGATGATTTTGCCTGACGTCTATCAAACGATTTTATCAGCAGTCGATACCTACGATCGGGTAGAAAGAAGTCCTCACCGTCGCGTCGAGGTGCTAGGGGATCTCTCCAACGCCTTGCGAAGGTTAGCCACGCGGGTAGGGGGCGTGAAGAGCTCTCCTCAAAAGATGCTGGCTTGCGCAAATATTGGGTTATCTGAACCTGAAAAACGGTTATGGACTTATATAAACGAAATAGAAGTCTATCGAGACAAGAAAACGCGCTTCTTTTTAATCCGTGTCATCCATGCTATTTGGGAGTGCTTCGCAAAATCGATCTGCCGGCTCACCCTGTGGGCCTATTCGAACGATCCCTCATACCAATTTCGGGAATGCGCTTTTCGCACAGTGAAAAATGTGGGGACGCTTGAAGGTCTATTTCTAGATCCTAAAATTCATGGAGCTCCTCCCACCTTACCTTATCGGAGTATTCAACGGGATTTGGAACAATTCATTGGGGAGCAAGGCTCTTCCCTATGGGCTGAGGAAGTGGGGCAAATCCGCGTCGTTTTAGAGCAGTTGAAAGGAGCGGAAGAGATTTCCTTTGATCAAATGTGGACCGCATTTGCCGGAAAATTGCATAGCGCTGAGACACTCGAAGAGAAAGTGGCCGATCTCGCTTATAAAATCGAAAAGCGAGTAGGGCGGTTACGAGTTGGACAAAGCCTACCTCTTCCCAGCGGGTATGTGAATGAGAAAATAGGACATGGTATTGTCATAGAGATTTTGCGAACGTCTCCATCTGCCTTTCAATTGGCGATTTATAATACAGGAGATGGAGCGGATTTGGGACAGGGACTCTGGGGAACCCTTCAAATGTTTCTTTGGGACTGGAAGACTGCGGTAGTTGCCTTTCAAAACTTGAGTGAAGAAGCGGTATCGGATCAATCCTTTCTCGTGGATCTTCTCCACTTCATGATCGATCGAACATCGGAGACCAAGAGCATGAATGCGCTTTTTTCAAAGATCCAAGAGCATTGTGTGAACCGTCATCATGCAACGCAAGCCCGATTGCACAGACATGAGTTGCAATCTTGGGGAACGTGCGCCTACGATTCCATCCGCAGTTATCTGAAAGCGAAGCTGGAACCCTCTCTTTTTGACCGGTTAGAAGCATACACCACTCGAAAAGCCTACCAACAGCTACGCGAATTATTCCCTCAAATGCGTCAGTCTCGCGCGTTTAATCCCGCAACCCTCGATTTGTTCGAGCGAAAAGCCCAAGAAGCCGTCGCTATGGTTGGGTGAGTTCACCCCTCCGCTCCAGAATAACCCGCCTTTCCATCAAATAAGTACAAAAACTCCGACTTGATCACGTCCATCTGGATGTGGTCAAAAGCGTGGAGCACTTGGATGACATCGCCTTGCGAGACGGCGCGTGTGTTGTCGGAAACGAAGCGGCAGCGCCACTGCTCGATGCAGGAGGTCTCGGGCTGGCCCTGCGGCCAGACGCGGACGCCGCGGTTGGTGATCATCTGGAGATGGAGCGGGCCGATGGCGATGTGGGAGATTTTGGGGAGAAAGTCTTCGAGGGCGCCTCGATGATAGAGGAAGACGTCGACGCCGATGAGTTGGCGCGTGGGGTGGGTATGGGTGATCTTGTGAAGAAGCGCCTTGCTCTGCTTTCCGTAGGTGACGGGTTTGAGGGTGTCGGGCTTCTTGCCGAGGTTTTTCACGACGGCTTGGCCAAATTCTCGAGTTCCTACTTTCTGTTTGCTGGTTCCCTCTTTGTAAATGTCGTAGGTGTGAATGCCTTCTTCGAGCGTTTTGAGCCAGGCATTGTGGATTTGGGTGGCGATGGCGGGCTGGCCAATGTGATCGAGCATTTGGATGGCGGCGAGAAGGAGGCCCGAGGGATTGGCGACATTTTGACCGGCGCGGCGGGGCGCTGAGCCGTGAATGGCTTCGAACATAGCCCCTTTTTCGCCGATGTTGGCGGAACCGGCGAGGCCAACTGAGCCGGCGATTTGGGCGGCTACGTCGGAGAGGATGTCGCCATAGAGATTGGGCATGACGATCACATCGAAGAGCTCGGGCGTGTCGGCGAGCTTGGCGGCTCCGATGTCGACGATCCAATTCTCATTGACGATGTCGGGATATTCGACGGCGATTTCATCGAAAAC
>CAYNWC010000069.1:0-6987 GCA_964400805.1 uncultured bacterium
GAGATGGGGTCGGGTTTTCCTCTCATGGATCATCAACCTGAGTTTGTGAGAGAGTATCGGACGGCGGCAGAAGCGCTCTTGGCCGCAGGGGCGGTAGCTGAGCCGATTTTTTCCAAGGGAACATATCAATTCGAAGTGGCCGAAAAGGGGAAGAAGAAAGCCTTTCCGTTCATCCAAATGCGGGATGAGGGGAAGGTAACCGACTCCTTTTGCAGCTGCAAAGTCTCCGAGGCGGGAAGGGGCTGCCCTCACTTGGCCGCCGCTTACTTACGCATCTTTAATGGGGAGAGAGAACCTCTCCATGTCCGCTACCGCAAGTCGCTGTGGAACCGGTTGTTCCAAATGGCGAGCAAGCGCTATGGCTACGATACGTCGTGTTTAAAGAAAGAGGGAGAATGCTATCGCTGCACGTTGAAGGGAGAGGCATTTTCGATCGAGGCGACGGGGGCGAGGGAGAAAAAGAAGCTGGAGGCGATCGTCGCACAGCGGCCGATAGAAACGGAAGAGACGTCGATCAAGTTCTCGAACTTGTCGAGCGAGGAGATCGCCCAGTATAGAGCGGGGAAGGCGAGCCATGGACTCAGCTTTGAGCTCTCTTTCTGGTCCGACCTGGCCAAATGGCTGATGTTTCTTGCAGATGAAGGGGAGCCCTATGAGATTGTATTTGAAGGGAAACCGCTGCCGCAGAAAATTCAGGTGACTTTCCCGGGCTTGAATGTCCGGTTTTCCCTGTCTGAAGTAAGCTTGCCGTGGATCATCCCTGCCCTTGCGACGGTTCGGTCTCCTTTGTCGGTGTTCGAGGAGGCGGAAGAGGGGATTGAGCGGATCGAGTATGAAGAGGGGACGCGATCCTTACGGATCCATCACCGAAGCCAAGCCGAGTTGGGAGGCGTCCCGGTGGGCGATTGGCTCTATGTAGAGGGAAAGGGCTTTTATCGGCGCCGCCACGATCCATTTCTCTCTGAAGATGCCGTTCCTGCAGAGCAAATCGCCGCTGTATTGAATCAGTCGGCCTCTATTTTACAGCGGTTTTTGCCCGTTTTCCCAGAGAAGCAGGCGTGTCAGTACTCCCTGTACTTTGATGGGCAGGGGAATTTGCACGTGGAACTCTATGTGCTGCAGCCAGGAGATCTCCGCTCGGAGCGGGCTGCTTGCTTCGTCCCTTGGGCCTATGTGCCCGATAAAGGGTTTTACCTCCTCGATGAATGGCTCTTCGATAGGAAAGAGAAAGTGGTGCCGCGGGCGGAAGTGGCCGACTTCGTGAACCGGCACCGCCTTTGGCTACATAATTATCCAGGCTTTCAGACCCACTTGGGAAGCCTCGAGTCCCATTTGACCTATGCGTTGACGGAAGACGAGTTGGTCTTTGATGCAGCGCTCAACTTTCCCGAAGAGTATGAAGAGACGCTCCACTTCGATGAATGGGTCTACATCAAGGGGCAGGGCTTCTATATGAAAAAAGAGGCGCGCGGTCGGCTGCCTCTCCATCCGGGGCTGCGCGTGCCGAAAGAGGAGATCGCCTCGTTCATTGCAGCGCATAAAGAGGAACTCGAACAAGTACAGGGTTTTTACAATGATGATCAGCTGATTCAGAAGACGGGATTGAACATCACTTTGAATGAAGAAGGGCGGATCGCCATTTTGCCCAAGATGGAATATGCGCCTGGAGTGGAGCCAGCGAAGCTGAAGCGGTTTGGCGACTATGTCTATGTGGCAAGAAAGGGGTTTTCTGAGATTGCGCCGGCGGTGCGCCTGCCGGAGCGATATCAAGAACCGATTGTGATTCCCCCGATGCAGGAAGCGGCTTTTCTCTCCTTTGAGTTAGAGCCTCTCAAACCCTACATCTTGCAGATCGATCCGCGGCTGAAGAGGCCGGAACAACTCAAACTCCAAATCCGCCGGATTGTCCCGAGTAGGAAAAAACGGGGGCAAGAGTGGCTGCTCGACCTCGTCTACACGTCTGAGATCGGCTCGATCGATATCTTTTCCATTTGGGACGCGTTTCAAGAGAAGAAGCGGCATCTCTTTTCTTCGGCAGGTCTCCTCTATCTCAAAGAGCCCCGCTTTAACTGGATCCGCCAATTGCAAAAACGGCGCCTCGAGCGAAAGAAGGGGCTCATCCGCCTCAATACGCTCGAATGGATCCGCCTCACCGCGTTTGAGCCGATTGAGCCGCCGGCCGATCCAGAGACGGGCCGCTTTCTCGAAGAACTCAATCGCCTGGAATCCCACCGCCTTCTCGATATCTCTCGCCTAAAAGCGACGTTGCGCCCCTATCAGGAACAGGGGGTTCATTGGCTCTGGTTCCTCTATTGCCATGGCCTATCGGGCCTCCTCTGCGACGATATGGGACTGGGCAAGACCCACCAGACGATGGCCCTTCTCGCTGCCGTGATTCACGAGGATCCAGAGAGGAACAACAAATATCTCGTCGTCTGTCCCACTTCGGTAATCTATCACTGGCAAGAGCTCCTCAAGCGATTTTTGCCGGAGATCCGCGTCTGCACCTACTATGGCCTCGAACGGACGTTGGAAAATTTTGAAACGGATTACGATCTGCTGCTCACTTCCTACGGCATTTTGCGCACGGGGCGCGACGATCTCAAAGCCTATCCCTTCGAAGTGGCCATTTTCGATGAGATCCAGATCGCCAAAAACCACGCCTCTCAGACCCACAAAGCGCTTCGCTCGCTGCGAGCCCAAATGCGCCTTGGCCTCACGGGTACTCCAATTGAAAATCGGATCCGCGAACTCAAGTCGCTGATCGATATCGTCCTTCCCTCCTACATGCCCCCCGATCCGATCTTCCGCGAGGTCTTCATCAATCCGATCGAAAAACAGCAAGATGACGAAAAGAAAATGCTCCTCGGCAAGCTGGTGAAGCCCTTCATCCTTCGGCGCAAGAAGAGCGAGGTATTGACCGATTTGCCGGAGAAGATCGAAGAGATCGCCTATTGCGACTTAAGCGCCGAGCAAAAAGAACTCTACCGCGAAGTCGCCTTTCAGATGCGCGACACCGTCTATCAAGATCTGAAAGATCAGACCAAACCTGTTTCTTTCGTCCACGTTTTCTCCGCCCTTTCGAGGCTCAAACAGATCTGCGATCATCCCTGCCTCGTTCTCGGCGATCTCAAAAACGCCTCTTCTCACTCTTCGGGCAAATGGGATCTCTTTGTCGAACTCCTTCATGAAGCGAGGGCGAGCGGCCAAAAAGTGGTCGTCTTTTCCCAATATCTCGACATGCTGGCCCTGATTGAAATGTACCTCAAGAAAAAGGGGGTCGGGTTTGCCTCGATCAAAGGGGCGACGCGCGATCGGCCCGAACAGCTGCGCCGCTTCCGTGAGGATCCCGCCTGCGAGATATTTGTCGCCTCCCTCCTCGCCGCCGGCGTCGGGATCGACCTCACCGTCGCCTCCATCGTGATCCACTACGACCGCTGGTGGAACCCCGCCAAGGAAAACCAGGCGACCGACCGGGTCCACCGGATCGGGCAAAATCGGGGCGTTCAGGTCTTTAAGCTCGTCACCAAACACACCATCGAAGAGCACATCCATGAGATGATCGAGCGGAAGAAAGGGCTCCTCGAGCAGATCATCGGCCAAGAGGATCAGATCCAGTACCTCAGCCGCGACGAATTGCTCCGCGTCTTTGAGAAAATGTTCCAGGAATTATAGAAATATCTATAAAGATTGAAGTCGATTCCCCGATCGATTATACTATTCCGTATCAAAAGAAATTTATGCAGACAAAAATTGCTTTAGTGGGCCGCCCCAACGTGGGGAAGTCGGCGCTGTTCAACCGGATTTGCCAAAAGAGGATCTCGATCGTCGATGAGCAAGAGGGGATCACGCGCGACCGGATCTATGCGCAAGGAGAGATCTTTGGCCGCACCTTCACGCTGATCGATACGGGAGGGATCGACCCTTCCGAGACGATGCCCTTCAATCGGGAGATCCGCCGCCAAGCCGAGATCGCCATTGCCGAGGCCGACGTGATCATCCTCGTGGTCGATGGACAGATAGGTCCCCATCCGTTGGATGAAGAGGTGGCGAAGATTTTGCTCCGCTCGGAAAAGCCGGTGATCGTCGCGGTGAACAAGATCGATCAGATGAGCGAAGAGACGAAGATCCATGATTTCCACTCGCTTGCGGTGAGAGACTTAATTGCCTGCTCCGCAATCCAAGGATTCCAGGTTGCAGAATTGCTCGAGAAGGCGATCAGCCTCACACCCGTGGCAGAGGAAGTTCCAGCAATAGAGGGGGCCATTCGGGTCGCAATTGTGGGAAGACCCAACGTGGGCAAGTCGACCCTGTTGAACCAACTTTTGCAAGAAGAGCGCTCGATCGTCAGCCCGATTGCGGGGACGACGCGCGACGCGATCGACGTGGCGATTCATCATGAGGGGCAAGATTATCTACTGATCGATACGGCGGGGATCCGGCGCAAGAAAGCGGAGAAAGAGGTGGTCGACAAATTCGCTGCCATCCGGACCGAAGAGGCGATCGAGAAAGCGGAGGTCTGCTTGCTCGTGCTCGATTCCTTTGACGGGTTTACGACGCAGGAGAAGCGGATCGCCAGCGATATTGAAGAGCAGGGCAAGAGCTGCATTTTGGTCTTTAATAAGTGGGATCTGATAAAGAACTTCCGGATGGAGCATGCCCTGAAAGGCATTCGGGAGGAGATGCCCTTCCTCCGCCACTGCCCTGCGCTCTTCATCTCAGCGAAGAAGCAGCGCAATCTCAATCAGATTTTCCCTGTGGTGAAAGAGGTCTATGCCGAACGGCAAAAGCGGATTACGACGGGGCAGCTCAACAAATTCATCGAAGGATGCCTGCAAAAGTATCATCCTCCCCTCATGATCGGCAAGCGGCTCCGCATTTATTACATGACTCAGGTGGAAATCAATCCCCCTAAATTCGTCCTCTTTGTCAACAACCCCACTCTCATGACAGAGACTTATAAGAAGTACATTATCAATCACTTCCGCGAAGTCTATGGCTTCAAGGGATGCCCCCTCACTTTGGAACTGCGCGGTAAGGAACCGCCAGCCGCTTCTGAACCTCGTCTTCTCTAAAACAATCGCGCCCGCTACACTCAAAATATGAAACTACCTCGCACCCGAGCGATTTCCTTCACTCCGTTTAAGGCGGAATGGAAGGAGTATGCCTTTTCCTACCTGCGCAATGACGTATGGGCGGCTCTCGCTGTCGCCTTGATGACCATTCCCCAATCGATCGCTTATTCGCTCTTGGCTGGACTTCCTCCCACGGCGGGTCTTTTCGCCGCGATCTTTGGAACGATCTTCGCCGCTGCTCTCGGCTCCTCCCGCCATCTCATTTCCGGGCCGAGCACTGGAACGGCCATCTTGATCCAAACCTCGATCGCCGATATCCTCGCCAACTATTACGAGACAGTTACAGGCGCAGAAAAAGAGATTCTCACCCTTCACATCCTCACGCAGATCGTCCTCATCATGGGGATCATCCAAATCGGCGCCGCCTTTTTCAATGTGAGCAAACTCCTTCAATTTGTGAGTCGCCCCGTTGTCTTGGGCTACTTTGCGGGGATCACGGTTGCCATCGTCGTCACGCAGCTCTTCTATTTCACCGGCATTTCTCCCGACCAAACGCCCGATACGGTTCTTCTGAAAGGATGGGTTTTCCTCACCCATCTTCTGCAAACGCATTGGCCGACAGCCTTAGTAGGACTATTCAGCTTCGCCCTTCTTCTCTTCTTGCGCAAAAGTCTGAAAAATTGGCCTGATGCGCTCATCATGTTGGCAGGAGCTGCCTTTTTCGCCCATCTGCTCAATCTGTGGCTCGGAGGCCCCTCCATCGCTCGCCTTGGCGACTATGCCCTTGCAGCAGAACCCATTCCCGATTTGACCCTTCCCTTAATCGACTTTTCTCTCCTCAACAAAGTTTTCCCCGCGGCCGTGGCTATTTCTTTCCTCGCCATCCTCGAGGTCTTTTCGATCTCTCGCAATTTCGCCGCAAAGTCGGGCCATCAAGTGCAGGTGAATCAAGATGTCTTTGGCCTCGGCATCAGCAACGCTCTCCTCTCTTTCCTCTGGGGCACCCTCCCTGCCTCGGGCAGCGCCACTCGTACCTCCCTCTCCTTTCGCCTTCAGGCTAAGACGCGCCTCGCCGCCATCCTCAGCGGCCTTTTTACCGGCATCATCATCTTTTTCTGCTGGCCCCTCGTCCAACACATCCCCCTTGCCAGCCTAGCCGCTCTCCTCATGCTCACCGTCCCTGCCCTCATGAACTGGCAAGAGATTCGTCTCTGCTTCTCTGCCACTCGCGAAGATGCCTGGATCTTTCTGATCACCTTTTTCTCCTGCCTCATCTTCAGCCTCGACATCGCCTTTTTCATCGGCATTGTCATTTCCATCGGGACCTTTCTCCGCAAGTCCTCGACGCCCCACCTTGTCGAATATGCTTTCAACTCCAAGGGGCGCCTTAGCATCGTCAGTCCCAAGGATGACGTGCACCGCAAAGTGCGCATCATCGGCATTGCCGGCGAGCTCTACTTCGCCTCCGCCGAGGTCTTCCAAAGCGCCTTGCAATCGGTTGCTGAAGATCGGAATGTTCAGGCGATCGTCCTTCGCCTCAACAATATCTACCACATGGATGCTTCCATGTGTTTAGCCATCCTCCGGCTCTACGAAGGGCTCAAATCCTCAAGTCGCTTCCTTGTTATCAGCGGTCTTACCGAAGAGGTTTGGCACGTCTTTCACCGATCGGGCCTTGTCAAGCAAATCGGCCTCGATAATCTCTATTTCACCGATGAGGGCAATCCTCAGTTCTCCACCTGGAAGGCTTGCCTGCGTGCGCAAGACCTGATCCACGGCAAAGAGTCTGAGATATAGACGCGATATAGAGATACTTCTTTTATTTTTTCTTTATCATTCTCATCATTTTATCCTTTCCATCATTGATTTGTTGGGATGCACACGCGTGAGGCCTCAAGCCAAGTTTAATGAT
>CAYNWC010000070.1:0-6985 GCA_964400805.1 uncultured bacterium
TATCTCTTGGAAAACTGTTACAACCGCTACCCCTATGAGAAGGGGAATGTGCGCGAGGTGGAGCCGCTGCAGTTGGTCTCCTACAGCCGTTGGCGCAAAGAGATCCCTCCGATCGCGCAGCCGAAAAAGAAGCGGGAAACGGGCGCGCGGGTCTCCGAAGAGAAAAAGCGAAAGGTCTACAACCAAATCCGCAAAATCCTCGATCAACCCAATCTCGATATTAAACCGGAACAGAACCTGGCTTTCGATCTGGGGATGGACTCGCTCGATATCGCCGAATTGATCGGCTTTTTGGTGAAGGTTTTCAATATCAAAGAACTTCATCCCGAAGATATCGAAACGGTGGGCTCTTTATTGGAGCTGGCCGATGGGGGCAAGAGCGCCGTGGCTCCTTCGCGCCCTCCCGTTCATTTCACATGGAAAGAAGAGGCGCACCGACCGATGCCGCAACTGCCTTTGGGACGGACGCTGCCCGAGGCCTTTCTCAACTGCTGCCAGCGGATGAAGGGGCGCGCCGCCTGCGGCGATGATCTCGTCGGCGTTTTGAGCTACAAGAGAGTGAAAAAAGCGGCGCTGGTCTTAGCGCAATATTTCAAGACGTGGGAAGAGGAGCGAGTGGCGGTGATGCTCCCCGCTTCAGCCGGCGCGTATATCGTCATTTTAGCGTTGCAGATGGCGGGAAAAGTGCCGGTGATGCTCAATTGGACGCTGGGGCCTCGCTATCTCGAAGAGATGATGCAGATCAGCGGCGCGCGGGGGATCGTCACCTCGGCGCGCTTCATCGATCGCCTCCAAAATGTCCAATTCGGCGGCGTGATCGACAAATTGGTCTTTTTAGAAGAGATCCGCCGTTCCCTCACACTGAAAATGAAACTGCGCGGTGTTTGGCTCGCGCATACTTCGGTCCGCCATGTCCTTAAGGCGATGGAACTCGATGCCGCCGACGAAAATCAGCCCTGCGTGATCTTATTCACCAGCGGCACGGAAGCCTCGCCGAAGGGAGTCCCTCTCTCCCACAAAAACATCATCTCAAACTTGCGCTCCGCCATGCAGTGCATCGATGTGCGAACAAGCGATGTGATCTACGGCATTTTGCCCCCCTTCCACTCATTTGGATTTTCTATAGCGGGCCTCTTCCCTTTAGTTGGAGGCATTCGGGTCGCGTTCTATCCCGATCCCACCGACAGCTACGCCTTGGCCGAAGGGATCGAGCGGTGGAAGATCACCTTTTTCTGCAGCGCGCCGAGCTTCTTGAAGGGCTTATTGCGCGCGGCGACGCCGGGACAACTGAAGACGGTCCGCTATTTTGTCTCTGGGGCCGAAAAAGCGCCCGACGAGCTGTTCGCGCGGGTGAAGCAGCTCGGCGCCTCTGCCAAGTTGGTCGAGGGGTATGGGATCACCGAGTGCTCTCCTGTATTGACCCTCAATCGCCCTCACATGCCTCCCAAAGGGGTGGGGCGCTTGGCTCCCGATGTGGAGGCGATCACCATCCATCCCGAGACACTGGCTCTATTGCCGCAAGGAGCCGACGGGGAGATCTGCGTGCGCGGTCCCAACGTCTTTAGCGGCTATCTCGGCAATCCCCGCAGCCCCTTTGTCGAGATCGATGGCAAGTCCTGGTATCGAACGGGCGATTTGGGCCACTTTGAAGCCGACGGAAGCCTCATCCTCTCCGGAAGGCTCAAACGCTTCGCCAAATTGGGCGGAGAAATGATCAGCTTAGGAGCTGTCGAAGAGATCTTGACCCAATCGCTCCTCCAACAAGGGCGCCTCTCTGCCGATATCCCGTCGCTCGCCGTTTGTGTCGATGAGAAAGAAGAGGGGAGGACCCAACTGATTCTCTTCAGCACCGTAGACATCGATAAGGAAGAGGCGAATCAGATCCTCTCTCAGGCGGGCTTTAGCAATCTCGTCAAAATCTCCGCGGTGAAAAAGATCGACGACATCCCTCTCATGGGAGCGGGCAAAACCGACTACCGCAAACTGCAGGGGTTTGTGTGAAACTCTACAATACCGAAACCCGCGAGAAAGAAGAGGTGAGACCCCATCATGGATCGCTCATCAAGATGTACACCTGCGGCCCGACGATCTACGACTTTGCCCATATCGGCAATTTCCGCACCTACGTCTTCGAGGATCTCTTGCGCCGGGCGATCCAGTTCTTCGGCTTCCAGATCGAGCAGGTGATGAACCTCACCGATCTCGACGATAAGACGTTGCGCGGGGCCATCTGCAAAAACATTTCTCTCAAAGAATACACCGACCCCTTTCGAAAGGCCTTTTTTGAAGATTTACAAACGCTCCAGATCCAAAAAGTGGAGCACTATCCGGCGGCTACCGAATACATCCCTCAGATGATCGAGATGATCGAGACGCTTCTCCAAAAAGGAGTCGCCTATAAAAGTCCCAATGGCAGCATCTACTTCTCCCTCCGGAAATTCCCTCGCTATGGGCGCCTCTCCCACTTGGCGCTCGCCGATCTCAAAGTGAACGCCTCAGGCGATAACGAGGCCGATGAGTATGACAAAGAGAACATCTCCGATTTCGTCCTCTGGAAGGCCTACGATCCCGAGCGGGATGGAGAGATCTTCTGGGAGAGTCCCTTTGGCCCTGGCAGGCCCGGCTGGCATATCGAGTGCTCAGCCATGGCGATGAGTCTCCTGGGACCGTCGATCGACATCCACTGCGGCGGCGTCGATAATATGTTTCCCCACCATGAGAATGAGATCGCCCAGTCGGAGTGTTGTTCGGGACGCCCCTTTGTCTCCCTTTGGGTCCATGCGGAGCATCTTCTCGTCGATCACAAAAAGATGTCGAAGAGCCTCGGCAACTTCTACACCCTTCGCGATCTTTTGAAGAAAGGATACACAGGCCCTGAAGTGCGCTACCTTCTCCTCTCGACTCACTATCGCACGCAACTCAACTTCACCTTTGCGGGTCTCGACGCCGCCCGTTCCAGCCTGCAGCGCGTCGCCGACCTGGTCGCTCGCCTCCGCGCCATCCAGGAGGAACTCCCTCCTGCCGCTGCCTTAGAGCCGGCTGACCATCGCTTTCAAACAGCCCTTGCGGACGATCTCAACCTGTCGGTCGCTCTCGCCGCCCTCTTTGACCTACTCCGCGAGCTCAACACCCTCTGCGACGCCCAGCGATTGGGCCGCTGCGAAGCGCAAGCTGCCCTTCAGCTTCTAGCCAAGTGGGATCAAGTGCTCGCCGTCTTGCCGTTGGAGAAAGAAGAGATCCCCGGCAATCTTCTCCATCTTTTAGAACAGAGGGAAACCGCGCGGCGCGAGAAGAACTGGCGCGTCAGCGACGCCATGCGCCATGAGATTGAGTCGCAAGGATACCTCATTGAAGACACTCCAGCCGGCGCGAGGTTAAAAAAGAAATGAAATCCAAAACCACTCCTGACGAACGATTTCTCATCAAGCTCTATCAAACTGCCATGGCGGGAGGTGATCCCCATGCCATTATCGATTATCGCGGCGTTGCCAAAGCGATCGGGCAGAAAGAGACCGCGATCAAAAATATCATCAAGCATCTCGCGCAGGCCAATTTCTTAAACAAGGTCGATGAATCCTCTGTTTCTCTCACAGAGCGAGGCTGCGATTTTGTTCTCGACGCGCTTGCTTAAAATTCAAAAAAAGCTCTACCATGTCCGGAAGATCATCACGATCTCAACAATGGAGAGAAAATATGTCACGTACGAAAGCGTCACCCTGGACGATTGTAGCGATGCTGATGGCCACATCGGTATTTGGTCAAGAAGTAGCTGCTGCAAAAGATTGCAAGCCTAAAAACTGCCCGCAACCCTGCCCTCCCACACAACTCTGCCCTCCGAATCAAGATCCTTGCTGCCCTCCATGGCCAACGCCCGTCTTGAATGCGGCTTATAACTATCCCGCTCGTACGATGACCAGTTCCCGTTGGGATTTCTTTGCCGATGCGAGCTTCATCTACTGGCACCCGATCCAAGAAAATATGGAGCTCGGCTTTTTGAATAACAGCGCCTCAACAGCGACTGCCGGAGTTGGGATCAATGCTTCTGTCATCGATATGGATTTTGACTGGAAGCCTGGTTTTAAATTGGGTTTAGGCATGGCGTTTGATCATGACCAGTGGGATTTGCATGGCGAATACACCTGGTTCCACAGCACGCAAAACAAATCCTTAGCGGCCAGCGCTACGCAACTGATTCTTCCCACCTGGGGATCGGCTGGAGGCGCTGAGATCGGCGCGGTAAATGCTGATTTTGGGGGATTCAACCGCTTTGCCTCTGTCAGTGAAGCATGGACGCTCCGTATGGACATCGCCGACCTCGACCTCGGCCGTTGGTTCTATGTAGGCACCAAGCTCATTTGCCGTCCCGACATTGGACTCCGCGCTGCGTGGATCCGCCAAAATGCGAAACTGATCTATACACAACCGGTCACCAGTGCCAGTATCGGTACCGAAGCCGATATAGAGACCATTCGGCAGACAACCCGTTCGTGGGGCATTGGTCCTTCCATAGGTCTTGCCTCTAAGTGGATGGTTTGGCGTGAATTCCGCGTCTTTGGAAATGCGGAGATGGATCTTCTGTTCACCCGTTATACCAAACTATCCTTTAAGGAAACGCACAACCCCGTTGCGGCTGCTTTGCCTTATCAACTATCTGACAGCCCGAGCGCTCTCAGAACGCACACCAGTCTTGAGTTAGGACTTGGTTGGAACCGGTCTTGGAACTGCAACAAGTGGCATACAGATGTTGCATTGGGCTATGAATTCCAAGCGTTTTACAATCAGAATATGTTCATAAACTTGGATGACGATGTGAAGCTTGCATCGAATCACCTCCCCAACGGTGATCTCTATACTCAAGGCTTGAACGTTACCTTCCGTCTCGACTTCTAAATGGGATAGGGGGCCGCTAAGGCCCCCTTTCTTAATCTCTTATCATTCTTATCATTTTATCCTTTCCATCATTAACCTGGCTTGAGGCCTCACGTGTGTGCATCCCAGCAAATCAATGATGGGAAGGATAAAATGATGAGAATGATAGGAAAATAATATCAGGAGTCTTCGGGGCGCATGAGGGGGAAGAAGAGAACGTCGCGGATCGATTCGGCATTGGTGAAGAGCATGACGAGGCGGTCGATGCCGATTCCCACCCCACCGGTAGGCGGCATCCCTTGGCAAATGGCTTCAAGAAACTCTTCGTCGAGGGGATTGGCTTCGACATCCCCTTTCTCTTTCTTCTCCGCTTGCTGGACAAGGAGCTGTCGCTGCAATTCGGGATCATTGAGCTCCGAATAGGAATTGCACATCTCACGACCCAGGATGAAGCTCTCAAAGCGCTCCACAAGGCCCTCGTTGCGCAATTCGGGCTCTCGATGGAGCTTGCAGAGGGGGGTGGTCTCAATAGGATGGTCGATGATGTGGTGTGGTTGGATCAAGTGGGGTTCGGCAAATGCCTCGAAAAGCATGGCGATTAGAGCGCCGCGCGGAGCATTGTGAACTCCTTTGGGATCGATATGGGTCTCTTTCAACAAACGATTGCGGATCTCAGTATCGGATAGCGCGTCGACGTCGATTTGGCCATAGGTGTGGATCGCCTCTTTCATACTGAGGCGCTTCCAAGGGGCTTTGAGATCGATCACATAGGCGGTCCCTTCCCCTTCGGGCGTAAGGCGCACTTTCGTGTCCCCAAAGAGGTTGAGAGCCACCGTTTCAAAGAGCCCTTCGGTGAAATCCATCATGTCGCGATAGTCCCACCCGGCTGCGTAGGCCTCGAGCATGGTGAACTCGGGATTGTGGGTCCGGTCGATCCCTTCATTGCGAAACACCTTGCCAATCTCATAGATCTTCTGCATCCCACCGACAATCAACTTCTTCAGGGGGATCTCGAGCGAGATGCGCAAAAACATCTGCTGATCAAGGGCATTTAAATGGGTAGTGAAGGGGCGAGCTTGAGCGCCTCCATAGATATTCTGTAGAACAGGGGTTTCCACCTCCTCAAAATCCCGCTCCTCCAGATAATTGCGAATGGAGAGGAGGATGCGGGAGCGATTGCGGAACCGTTCGAGCGATTCGGGGTGGGTGATGAGGTCAAGCCACCGTTTTCGATAGCGAACCCCTTTGTCGGCGAGGCCGCTGTGCTTATCGGGCAACGGGAGCAACGACTTGCAGAGGAGCGTCACCGTCTTGGCAAAGATGGTCAGTTCCCCTTTTTGCGTCTTGAACAAATGTCCCTCAATGCCGATGAGATCCCCCAGATCGAGCTTTTTCTCGATGAACTTAAGGGGAGTCACTTCCTCATTGGGCGTGAGGCCGTGAACCTTGGTCAACTCGCGGTTGCACATGATCTGGATGCGGCCCGTCTCATCCTGCAGGTGGGCGAAGGCGTTCTTCCCCATTGCGCGGAACAGAACTAAGCGCCCCGAGACAAAGACGTGGGGGGTATTGCCGACAGCGGCGTCGTCGAAGTGGCCGGTCTCTTTGCCCTCGAACTCTAGAGCGATTTGGGCGGCCTTTTGCGTATGGACATACTTGGGAGGATAGGGGTCGATCCCAAGGGCCCGGATCTCGGCCAGCTTACGGGACCGGTTTTGGAACTCTTCGTGAGAGTGGTATTCAGGAACGACAAAAGGCATACAAAGAGGATACGTTCTACTTCGCTTTTTGTCCAGGCTGCCATTTCTGAGGTCGGAAGAAGAAGTCGGCGGAGCGGTTGCGCTCTTCGTCCATGTAGAGACGCCCCTCGGGTTGTTCGAGGCCTTTTAGTAGCTGCCAGGCCCTATCGCGGACGCGGACGACCCGGCGGTAAAGTTCCATCTGAGAGGGATCGGGTCCTCCCATAAAAGAGTCGCATTCAAACATTTCGGTTGGACCGTCGGGCTTCTCTTTCCCATAGTAAGTATTCTTTGGATACAAGATATATTCTGTGATCCCTTCCATGAACCTATCCGTAAAGTAGAGTGATAGGGATTTGAGAGGATTTTCGAGACCC
>CAYNWC010000071.1:0-6679 GCA_964400805.1 uncultured bacterium
CTTTTTTGCCGTGAATATAGGGAGTCTCTGCGATCTTGGCTCCTTGTTCAGAAAACTCGGTAACAAGCCCTTCAAGCTCGTCATCCTTAAAGTTCGCCTCTACGGCTTTTCCCTTTTCCCCTTTCGGATTGGGAGGATAAGAGATCGTATGGGGGCCGTTTTTGAGATTGTCCCGATAGAAAGTGACGACCTCTCTCCCTTCAGGCGTCTTTTGGAAGTGTCTTCCCTCGAGCTTTCCGAGCAGATAGTGCACTTCTTCAATGAGATCCCCCTGCGGGCTAAAGATCTGTTTTTTTCCATTGGGAAGATGGTTGGAGTAATTGACGATCGCCTGCACTTGCCCTGTGGGATAAAAGATTCTCTCTTCGCCGTTGAGCAGT
Organism: uncultured bacterium; assembly: GCA_964400805.1. Taxonomy (GTDB): domain Bacteria; phylum Chlamydiota; class Chlamydiia; order Chlamydiales; family SM23-39; genus REEB52. The sequence goes on from CAYNWC010000071.1 coordinate 381, forward strand.
CCTTCCTCATTATAATGGAGGAGATGGGCAAGCCGCTCTTCCTCTTTTTGAGAGGGGAATGATTTCGGATGATAGACGCGGTGTTCGCCGATCGGCTTTCCCGTGCGGAACGTCTGGACTAACTGGATCGAACCATCGGGATACCAGGCGAGCATCTCTCCATCGAGTTGATCGTTTTTAAAAGTGGCGACTCGCTCGGGTTTGCCATCGGCATAAAACCATTTATGGATCCCTTCTTTCTTCCCATTTTCAAATTGGAAACGGGTCCTGAGTTGGTCCTTCTTCCACCAAGCAAGAGCAGTCCCTTTCGGCTGATCTTGATCAAAGAGGGCTTCAAAGAGAAGATCTCCCTCTTCATTCCACTCGCGCTGCCACCCTTGCTTTATGCCAGAGGTGAATTCGGCGCGCAGCTTGAGCTGTCCATTTTCATACCACTCACTCTGCACTCCATCGGGACGATCGGCGAGAAAATAGGTATCGAGCTTGCTATTGCCATTGGAGAACCACTCGCCGAGTTGCCCCTCTTTAACCCCTTCCACCAGATGAATGCGGCGAGCGAGCACGCCATTTTCATGCCACTCCTCTTGCACTCCGTCGGGTTTTCCTGCCTGATATTGAGAGAACGCTTTGATTTGACCGGAAGGATAGTATTCTTTTTGATCCCCTTCAAATTGCCCTTGGACATAGTGATACTCCACTTTCGGCGTCCCGTCTGCATACCACTCTAAAAAAGGGCCATTGAGCTGCTCATTGACGAGGGTGTACTCGCGGATCTTCTGACCCTGGCCATCCCATTCAACAATGGGCCCGAGGAGAGCGCCCGAAGCGTCGAATTCCGCCTGATAGGCGAGACTTCCATTGAGGTGGTTGCGCCAGTGATTACCAGAGGGAATGCCGCCTTTAAAAACGCCTTCTCCACACAGAATGCGATTTTCATCAAAATATTGTTCTTTCCCCTCTTTTTTCCCATTCTTGAAAGAGACGCGATAAGACTCTCCTCCATTCTTGTGGTAGCGCGTATGAAGGCCAACCGGCTGCCCGTAACGGTAATCGAGCATCTCGATGACGTTGCGCTCCTCATCATAGGCCATGAGGGCGGGATTATCGCCATCGCCATGAAGAACCCCTTCCGCATAATGGCGCTGTAGATTTAAAACGCCAGAGGGGAACCAATTCAAAGCCACTCCCTCTAACTTTCCGTCAAAATGAGGATAAAGAGCCGCTTTGGTTCCATTGGGGTAATATTGGACTACGTCGCCGTTCAACTTTCCATTTTCATAAAAAGCCTCTTCTTTCAGTGTCCCTTCTTCATAAAACGATTTGGCCTCTCCTACAGGAATGCCATTGGCATAACTTCTTTCGGCTTGCATCTTTCCATTCGGGAAGAAAGTTTGATGGAGGCCATCCAAAATGCCATTTCGATAGTTGGAGACTTGGGAAAGCTTCCCGTCGGAAGAAAAATCGACTCTGGCTCCATGGGGAATCAGATTCGCTTTCCATTCTTTGGCGATATCCGATTCGGGGTCGACCAGAGCCACATCCATTTCAAACTTGATCTGGTTGTTTTCATAGAAGACCACCTGTTTGACGGGGCGTTCTCCCTCTTTTGTCGGCTCAAAGAAAACAATCACCTCTGGAGAGCCCTGTGGGTAGGACTTCATGACTTCGAGTCTCCAGTTCGGCTGGCGGGGTTTCAGCGCCACCGCTGAGAGCGCGGGATGAGGAGATTCGACTCCCAGCAAAGGAGCCATAGACAAAACAAGAGCTAACAGGATCTTTTTCATAGATGCACTCATTTTTAATTCGGAAATTAAGACTAAGAGAAACTCATTAATTTCTCAAGAATCATCTGCCGGGTGGAGAGGGCCGAGCCCTTTTCCCGCCTCTCTTTGAAAGAGATCGGCGGTTTCCCAGCGCACTTTCTCAGAATCGCTGCTGAATAGAAGTGTCCCTTCAGGCAAAACCTGACCGGTGGCAAAGAAATCGAGGGTCAGTTGATCGATCCGCCTTCCGTTAAAGCGGATCTCCGCGACACTGAAGCGCAAAGGGGCGAATTTCCGCGCGTTCACCTCTTCGCAAGCAGCCTCAAAGATCCACTCTTTCCCTTTCTTCTTGAGGACGCCCTTCCAGTCGGCCTGCATGACGACCGCGAGTTTTTGCGAAACGAGAAGGCGTGTTCTGAGCCGCTCCACGGCCGACTGAAATTGCTTTTTTTGGACCGCATGATACATCTTCATGCCGATCACCCCGCTGGCAATCAGCAAAAGGGCGAGCGCAATCATCACCTCGAGGAGGGTGAAGGGTCTTTTACTTTGCTGTTGAGGCTTTTCCTTCCAACTGGTCATTGTATCGCTCGAGGGCTTTAGAAATGATCTCAAAATCGGCTCCGTTGGGTTGCACCTTGATTTCAAATTTTTCCTTCCATCCATCTTTGAGCAGGTTCTTGGGATCTTTGGCCAATCCGAGTTTCTCTAAAGCCTCCAGGGGATTTTTGGCGATCTTGTTGGCATCCCCTCCTTCGGCCAGGGAGATCAATAACAGATCGTGAATCTGTTCTTTGGCCTGCTCGGTGCGGAAGGCTCTTCCCTTGTCCAGGGTGCCTCTCATGCTGTAGCCAATGGTGCCAGTGATGAGAGTGATCAGAAAGATCACGATCATGATTTCGAGGAGCGTCAAGGCTCTTTTTTTCATAAATACCTCCATAATTAACCCGTTGCAAAGGAACTGACGTCGGTCATCGGCAAGAGGACGGAAAGGAGAACAAAGCCGATCACGGTGCCGAGAACCAAAAGCAAGAGAGGCTGCGCCACTGTTGCAAAATGGGTGAGTGTTTTTTCGAGTTCATCCTCATAGATTTCAGCGATTTGCCTCATCATAAAAGGGAGTTTGCCTCCCTCTTCCGCGATGCTGATCATCCGAGGGATCAGAGGAGGAATGAGGGGATGGTTTTGGAAGGGGACGTGGATCGCCTCTCCTTGCGCTACTCTCTCTTCCGCGCGGGCGATGACAGCCTCGAGCTGAGGATGGCGCATCACGAGACGCGCCTGAGAAAAGGCTTGGATCAAGGGGAGCCCCCCATCGAGCAGGGTTGCGAGCGCGCGGCTGAATCGAACAAAAGCCACTTTCGCCAAAAGAGGCTTGAAAAAAGGGAGATAAAAGCTGATGGCAAATACCCGCCTTTTCCAGCGCGGCGAAAAGAAGAGGGCGATTCCCAAAGCGATCAGCAGGAGCGAGAGAAGAGCGAGAAATCCCTTCATTTGACAGGCCCAATAACTGGCTGCAAAAACGATTTGGGTGAATGGGTGGAGATCGCGCCCGTCAAAGAGTTCTCGGAGTGAGGGGATCACGTAAAAGAGCAACGAAGAGAGGACAACCAGGCAAAATCCACTGAGTAGAGCGGGATAGAGGAGGGCTGAAACGATCTGCTTTTTCACCTGGGCCTGGCGAGTGAGAAGCTGAGCGAGTTCGTTGAGGGCTTGAAAGAGCCTGCCGGTTTTCTCGGCATTCGCGATCATCGAGGTGTAGAGGAGATCAAAGGTCGCGGGATGGCGCGCCAATCCTTGCGAAAAAGAAAGGCCGCTGCGGATCTGATCGCACAGATCCAAGAGGAGGCGATGGGGCTTTTGTCCCCGATACTTCTCTTCAAGGGCGGAAAGGGTCTCAAAGAGAGGGAGCCCCGCTTGCAAGAGGCGCGCCATTTCTTTGGTGAGATTCAATACATCTTTTTTAGGAAGGCGCTCGCGAAGCTGCTTTTCACTCAGAGCGCTGATGCTCAAAACAGGCACCTGCCGCCGGATCAGCTTGAGCTTTGCATCTTGCAAACTATCCGCATCGATCGTCGCGCTAAACTTTTTGCCGTGATCGGATAGAGCCTGATATTGAAAGAGGGGCATTAGAGGGCTCCTTGATCGATGCGCGTGACGCGCAGCAATTCTGAACTCGTCGTGATTCCCGCCATGACGAGTTCCACGCCCTGTTCAAACAGATTTTTCATCCCCTCCGCAAGCGCCACGCGGCGCAGCTCTTGAGCATCTTGGCTCTTCATGACCTGGGCTTTGATCTTGGCATTGACCGGCATCAGCTCATAAAGAGCGTGGCGCCCTTTATAGCCGGTTCCGAAGCAATGAGAACAGCCCGCTCCCTTAAAAAAGGTCTCTTGGGCCTGCAGCCCTACCTCTGCCCGCTCTTTTTCGGAAGGGACATAAGGGACCCTGCAAGAGGGGCAGATCTGCCGGACAAGGCGCTGCGCAAGGACTCCCAGAATCGAAGAAGCGAGCAAATAGGGCTCAATGCCCATATCGGCCAAACGGGTGAGCGCCGAAGGGGCATCATTGGTGTGCAAAGTACTCAAAACCAAATGGCCCGTTAAGGAAGCCTGAATGGCGATTTCAGCCGTTTCCCGGTCGCGGATTTCCCCAATCATGATCACATCGGGGTCTTGTCGCAAAATGTGCCGGAGCCCCTTCGCGAAATCGAGCTCGATCCGCGGATTGACGTTCATCTGCGAGATCCCTCCAATTTTGTATTCGACCGGATCTTCCACTGTGATGATATTGGTTTCGCTGCCGTTGATTTCTGCGATTGCGCTATAGAGGGTGGTGGTTTTCCCGCTCCCGGTCGGCCCCGTCACCAAGACAATTCCTTCTGGCAAATGGACCAATTTCCGAAAGGCGTCCAAGACGGGGCGATCCATCCCGATCCGGTCCAGGCCGAGCAGGACGTTCCCTTTATCTAAAATCCGCAAGACGACCCGCTCTCCATAAACGATCGGCAAGGTGCTGACCCGAAAATCGATCTCTCTTCCTCCATGGCGCAGTTTGATCCGCCCATCCTGCGGCAGGCGATGTTCCGCAATATCCATCTTGGACATCACTTTGATGCGGGTGAGAATTTGCACTTGATAGTCGCGCGGAGGGACGTGCCGCTTTTGCAAACACCCATCGATCCGATAGCGGACGGAAAGTCCCTCTTCCGTAGGTTCAAAGTGAATATCGGAGGCCCCTTGCTGGATCGCTTCGAGTAAAATCGCATTGACCATCCGGATCACTGGATTTTGATCGCTCTGTTCGAGTAGATCGTATCCTTCGTAGCTCTCCTTTTCCTCTGTCGGAGTCTCGCTCTCCAACACATCGAACAACCGTTTGGTCTCCTCGTCTTTTTGATGATAGCACCGCTCAATGGCCGCTTCGATCACCGTAGAGGGGCAATAGATCGGATTGACCGGTTTTTTTAACAACAGGCGGAGCTCCTCGAGCGATTCGACATCGAGGGGATTGGCAATCGCCACCGTCACTGCCTGATCCGTTTGCGCGACTGGCAATATTTTTTTTTGTTTAGCAAAGAGATAGGGGACGATCGCTATTTGATCAGCGACTAGAGGAAACTCATGGAGATCTTCTGTGATGGGGAGGCCAAACTTTTCAGCGAGAATCCGATCTTGTTCCATTTTAATACATATCGAATAAGAGTTTTAGGCTTTGGCCAAAGAGGCGCTTTCTCTCATATTCTTTGGCCTCGTCGATACAGGTCAAAAATTCGGGGATGTCGCCCGGCCGCTTCCGATATTCCTCTTGACGGATCGAGCGGAGATCTTCGACTGGATCGTGGATGATGCGCGGGGTGATGAAGATGAACATCTCGGTGCTGATGTCTTTTTGCCGCGCCGTGCCAAACAACTTGCCGATGCCCGGCAAATCGCCCAAGAAGGGGATTTTCTCTCGGGTGTCTTCTTCGATCCGCTGGCGCAATCCGCCGAGAATGATCGTCTCTCCATCGGCCACGCGCACTTCGTTTTCGATATGGCGGCGCGTGACCGGAGGGCGATCATCTGCGGAAATCATTTTCGTCGTATCGAACTCAAGATTTGTTTCCAGAGAAATAAAGCCAGGGCCATCTTCCCCTGAATCGGGCAGATGGATCGTAGGCGTCAGATTGATCGTGATTCCATACTGCGCCCGGGTGAACGACTTCTCTACGACCGTTCCCGTAGGCGTGGCGATCGGGAAGGCGCCGTTATTGATGGAGATCTCCTCGACAATGGAGATTAGGGCCGGCGTCTGATTGATCGCCAATACCGAAGGATTCGCTTTGATCCGGACATCTTCTTGCGCCATCAGAAAGTTGAAGCGCATGTCGGCCGCGGGGAATTTGCCGCTGGGACGACTGAAGATGAAGGTCATCAACCCATCTCTAAAATTCAAATGCTTCGGATCGCCGGTCGGTGCATTATAGGAAAGCGCTGTCTCTTTTTTTCCGCTGCTATTGGTTCCAAATTGGAGCAAACTGAACCCGATCTCTCG
>CAYNWC010000072.1:0-6078 GCA_964400805.1 uncultured bacterium
GACATCGAGTTGAACCATCCGCTTGGGGACGTCCAGCCGCTTCAAAAGCATTTTGATCTTCGGCAGTTCCTCCCGTCGGACAACCATTAAGATGGAGGTCGTCTTGGTGTCGACGATGAAATTGCCAAAGTCGATCTTCTGGTCCTTGTCCAATAGACCCGGTTGAATGAACGGCCCTGTCGCGGGCAGCACTGGATTGAAGGTAGATCCGGGCGCGATATAGGGGAAAGGACCCGCACCCCCTTCAGGAGCCGTCGGTGGCTGAGGAGGAGGAGGCTGCGTCGCCACTGGAGGGGCTTCTGCTTTCTTCTCAAAGCGGCAGCCGATCAGCGAATCATAGACTTGCTCTAAAACTTCCGCGATATCTTCGGGATTCGAGTGTTTACAGGTATACCAATAGATGATCTTTTCGCCCGGATCTTCCAGTTGGGACTCGAGATCCATCAGAATCTTTTGAGCCCGTTCTACGGTCTCGGCCTCACCCACCAGCACCAATCCTTGCGGCAAGACCAATGTGGCCAATTCATCGGCATTCGAAGGGTAGTAGGTAGGGCGATTCTTGGCGCCTGCATCCGCGAAAACGGTTTTTAAGATTTTTTCTGCCTCCACAGGCAAGATCTTCACCACGTTGACAATCCGAACGATCTTCCCTTGGCTCTGTTCCCAAACGGCGTGGTAAAGGCCGAGCAGCTTTTCGACCGTTTCCTTCGCAGAGACAATGGCCACCTTCGAGCCGATGGCCTGGATGAGCGTCTGCTTGGGGTCGGAAAAACGCTCAAAAAACGACTGGACCGATCGGAGCTGCTCGGCCGGCGGCGAGAAGACGAAAAAGAGGCGCGCATGGCTCGCAAACAGGGGCAAGTCGCTCTCTTTGGCGACGATCCCTTCGATGGCCGAAGGATCGAGTTTTAAAATGTAAAGCTGCTTTACAAAGGGGTTGACCTTCTTGACTCCGACCCCGTTTTGGGCCAGGATCATTTCGATCATCTCGCTCCACGCTTCATGGGGGAGCGGAATTCCCGAAAAGAGGCTGATTTTCATCCCGCTCAATTCTTGCGGGATCACATAGAGATAATCGCTGGCGCCATATTCCATGATGAGTTGCGAGAGGGTCGTTTCGCCCACATCCCACATCGCGTAAGGCTCATCATTGCGCGCCGTCTCTTCGACAGAAGTGCTTCTCCATTTCTCTTCGAGCGCGCGGATTTTTTCTCGGGTCGCGCGCACTCCGGTCAACAGCGTTTGGAACTCCTCATCGCGCGCCTCTTTCTGAGACAAGAGGCTCACCCGCTCAAACTGCGTGCGCAATTCCCGCTTCAACTGACCGAGGGAATCATTGAATACTTGAGCTCCTTCGACATCCGAATGGATAGCCTCTTGCGCGCACAGCGAAAAAACAAGCAGGCAAAACCAAAGCCGTTTCATTTTCCTCTCTTCGCCCCTTTGTCTCCCACTTTGCGAGCCGAGTGCGCAGCCATCTCAATCGCGACCATCTGCGTGCGACCGAGGTTAAACAAGCGCCCCTGAATCATCTTCTGTCCCTGTTTTTGAGAAATCTGATCGAAGACGAACAACTCTCCTGCCATCTTCCCATTCAAAACAGCCTCTCTCTCTTGCCCCTTGCGCAAAATCTTCCAACGGCCACCTGTTTTCAGAACCCAATCGCCGGTCTTTAAGACCAGACATTGCTTTTCCAGCATACAACTGATCTGCTTTTCCGAGCGAATACGGATTGCGCTAAAGAGCTCCTCTCCCTTCACTTTGAACGGAGAGCCGACAGCAGGGTTCAAGGCGACTCGAATGTGTCCCTGCGAGTCCCAGCCTTCCAGCACCAACGCTTTGGTCGAACAGGACTGGATATGGGCGATTGGGGCCTCTTTTTCTGGAGCGGCTCCTTTTTCCCATTTTTGCCCTTTCCAAACCAGCCAATCCCCCTCCTTCAGCTCCAGGAGTTCACTCGATCCCAATTCGAGTCTCTCTCCCGATCCTTGGTCTCGAAATAGATCGCGGCCCCACCAGCGCGTCTCCGCAAGAAGGCGAAACGGAGATCCTTCAGAAAACTCAGAGGCTGTTTGGAGAGGGCTTTCTTGCGCCGCGACTAAAAAGGTGCCGGCATCCATCCTTTCGCCCCCTAAAGAGGTGATCGATCCCTTCACTTCAATCTGCCCTGCAGCGCTCTGCGTCAATTCGATCCAAAACGGGGAACTCTCTTTGGCAAAAACCAATCGATCCTTTTGGAACTCGAGATCTAACCGGCAGGGCAAGATCACCCGCTTGGACTCCGCGCTCTTTTTCAGCCGCACTAACAGCCGATTGTGGGCTATGGTTCCCTCTGGCCGCGGCGGGTCAAAGGAGAATGTCATCTCCCCCTGGATATCGGGGATGGGCAAAACGGGATCGATCTGACTCAACCCCAACGAGAAAGCGAAAGGGACGAAGGACCTTTCTTTCTCCCTCTTCTCTTGTCGAGAGAAGAAAGGGGAGTCAACCTGATAGAGCATCACCAAAAAGGGGAGAGCCAATAGGAGAGAAATGCCGAGAGCCATAGCTCCAATCCAGGCAATTCGCTGAGGATGAAAGTGCAGTGTGCTTTGACGACTCATTTATACCCATAGAAAAAGATAAGTATGAATCGCTCCTCCTTAAAAATCAATCAACTACCGCTTAATTTCTCAGAAGGGTGATTGCAAATAATTAAATTAATGTTTTAAATATAGCTAAGAGGCGATCTGCCTTGAAGGAGCATCTCGTGGCGAAAAAAATCATGGATAAGTTTAAAGAAGGGGTTTCGGTCCAAGAAGTTGAGGACTTTGCCCGCAAGTATACCATGGAAGTATTCTCCGTTCTGGCGATCGTGATCGGCTGTATATCAAGCATGTACGATTTTTTCACTGGACCGAAGATGACTCTGGTTTTTCTCGTCATCGGCGTTATTTTGGGGATCTTTTTCCCCGCTCCGGTCGAAAAGGGACTGAAGCAGTTCTTCAGCTTTTCTTACAAACAAGAGAAGATGACCCAACTCATCTTGGGGATTGTGAAAATTGTCGTGGCTCTCTTCATCCCTTTCATTCTCTTTGGTGTTATAGGCCTTCTTGCAGGGACCTCCTATCACTACTACACGCGCCATGCGCAAATCCTCACCGAGAACCGGCCTCCCAAGCACCACCACCACAGCTCCGGCGACGAGCACGACTAAAGGATCTTTTTCCTCGCGGCGATATACTGCGTTAAATCGACCTGTTTTTCTGAAAAGTTAGCCGAGATTTTGTAGGAAAGGGGCGTCTTTGTCTCTAACAGCTTTTCCACCTCTTCCCAGGCCGCTTTTTCTCCAGGCCCATTGTTGAGTTCCCGCTGTAAGCACGCAATCCTCAGTAAATTATGAGCATAAAGCAAAGAGCCTCCTCGCTCTTCCTGCAGGAACGAGTTCCCCATCTGCTCCTTCAACGCCACTGCCTTTTCCAAAGCCTTCTGGAAATTCCCCTGCTCGATCAAAAGGCTCGTCTCGCCATACGTCATGTGATAGGGAGCCTCTCCTTTCACGCGGCTCATCGATCTGCCTGCCATTTCCAGAGCCTCATCGATCCGATTGGCGCTCAGCAACTTTTGCGCAATTGTCGGCTCATACTTCCGTTCCAACGCAGGAACGGTCCGTATCGCATCGCGCATTGCCACGTAGAGCTTCTCATCTTCTGGAGCTGCAGCCCAGTCGGAAAAGGCCGACTGCGCCCGCGCATAGCTCAGCGCATTGGGCCCCGACTGGAAATAGCCGATGAGCAAGGCCACGCCTGCCACCACGCATCCAGCGCCAATCGCCCACTCTTTTCGCCTTTCAGCCAAGCTCTTCAAAAACGATTCAGAAATTTCCATAACACCACCTCGTCAGTCGACGAGTCTATCAAATGTTCTTAGGCTACTGCAACTGCGATTTTTTACCACCCGCGAACAGAGTTCGCTAGAGCCCACAGAGCTCACAGAGGCGCGAAACGCGCAAGAGATATCCTAAGTTTGCGGGGGGTTGAAAACTTCATACAACAAAACAATCGACTGTGTGGTCGTTGACCAGTCCTACTGCCTGCATGTGAGCATACATGACCGTAGGGCCCACAAAGCCAAATCCCCGTTTTTTCAGATCTGCGCTCAGAGCCCTCGATTCTTTCGTTTCGGTGGGGATCTCCCGTAAACTCTTCCAGCGATTTCGCCTCACTTTTCCCCCGACAAAGGCCCAAATGTAGGCGTCAAAACTCCCAAACTCTTTTTGAATTTGCAGAAAGCCTTTTGCGTTCTCGATCGCCGCCCTGATTTTCAGCCGATTGCGAACGATACCGGAGAATTGAAGTAACTCTTGAACTTTCGCCTCATCGTACCGAGCGACCTTTTCGGGATCGAAATCGGCGAATGCAAGCCGATACCCCTCTCGTCTCTTCAGGATCGTCAGCCAACTCAGCCCGGCTTGCGCTCCTTCCAGAATGAGGAATTCAAAGTGCTTCCGATCCTCATGAACCGGCACCCCCCATTCCGTATCGTGATACGCCTCATAGAGGGCATTGCCCTCTACGACCCAAGGGCATCTTTGGACACAGTCGGTTTGCTTCATAGCCAGGAGCTTAGCGGAAAAGCCCCATTTTTCATAGAGAATTTCATTGATTTATTGGCCCGTTATTCCTATGAGGAAGTTAAGGGGAATTAATTACAAATGAATGCTTTAGATAAAAGGAACAGATGCTAGAGTCTTCTTGAAAAAATTTGGACTGATTCTTTTCGGTTTTGCGATTTGTTTCTTGGTCAAATTTTCATTCGAAAATTTGAATGGGTTCTCTTTTTTTCTAAAGCTTGGCTGTCAGAAAGCAGATCAGGAATATGCGCTCTTCGTTCAAGGGGGGTGTAATCCTGGAACCATCGCCGCTTCCCGCCCCTCTCAGCCCCTTCCTCCCCTCGCTGAATCCAAGCAAACCATCGCCGCTTCGCAAATCTTGCACCTCCCTTCGCCCCAAAGAGCCCAACCGCTTTCTTCAGAGGAAAACGACGAGTGGGAAAACGAATTGGCCTTTGTAGAAATAGCGATGCATGAAGACTTTATTTTTGAAGAGCAGAGAAATGAAATCTCCTCGGTTGTCTTCTTAGCCGAATTCGAAGAAGAATCCTCGTTTTCCGACGAGATGGAGATTGCCTTTGCCGACCTCCCTGAACTGCATTGGGAAGAAACCGCCCTCTCATTCGCCGCGCTCGCTTTTGAAGAAAATTCCTGGGGCGCCGACCTCGAAGCGATTCCCGACATCGCCTTCCTTCCTCCCGAGGCCCCCTCTTTGCCCTCGATCGATATCGCCTTTCTTCCCGAAGAAAGCGCTTTCTCCGACGAAGAAGCCATTCCCCTGCCTCTGCTTCCTCAAGAACGCCCCACGAAATATATCCTCCGCTTTCAAGAGATTGCGTTTGAAGAGAGTTCCTGGGGCGCCGACCTCGAAGGGATCCTCGATATCGCCTTCGCGTCTCCGGCCGAGCCTTCCTTGCCTCCGATCGCTATCGCCTTCGTGCCAGAGGAAAATGCCTTCGCCGATGAACTGGAAGTGGCTTTTGGCGACTTCCCCGAAAACCAACCCGAGGGCATCGTCCTCCATTTTGCAGAACTTGTCTTTGAGGAGACCTCATGGGGACTCGATCTGGAAGCCATTCCCGAAATCGCCTTTGCACTTCCCGTTGAACCTTCCCTGCCTCCAATCGATATTGCCCTTGCGCCTGAGGAAAATGCCTTCGCCGACGAATCTGAAATCGCTCTCGGCGACATCCCCGAACAGCCGTCTGAAGTGCCCTCTCTCCATTTTGCGGAATTCGCCGTTGAAGAAACTCCCTGGGGCCATGACCTAGAAGGCATTCCCGAAATCGCCTTTACACTTCCCGCCGAGCCCTCTCTGCCCCAAATCGATATCGCATTTACCCCCGAGGAAAGGACCTTCTCCGACGAACCTGAAATCGCTCTCGGCGACATCCCCGAACAGCCCTCTGAAGCGCCCTCTCTCCATTTTGCAGAATTCGCCGTTGAAGAAACTCCCTGGGGCCATGACCTAGAAGGCATTCCCGAAA
>CAYNWC010000072.1:6178-6627 GCA_964400805.1 uncultured bacterium
TCGCCTTTGAATTCCCCAGCGCCCCTCCTCTGCCCCAAGTCGATATCGCCTTCGTCCCCGAAGAAAGGGCCTTTTCGGATGAAATGGAGGCCTCTTTGCCCCCGGTGGCGCAAGAGCGCCCCACCAAAACGATTCTTCGCTTCAAAGAGCTCGTCTTCGACGAAGCTCCCTTCACCAACGACGTAGACGACCTTCCCGAAATCGCCTTTACCGCTCCAGAAGAACCTCCGATCTCTCAACCCGACATCGCCTCTCTTCCCGAAGAAAGAATGTTCTCCGACGAAATGGAGATCTCCTTTGTCGATCTTCCGGAATATCCCCCGGTATCAGACGCCCTCTCTTTCCCCTCATTTGCCTTTGACGAAACTCCCTCAAGAGACACAGAAGCTCATACTGAAATCGCCTTTACACATCAGCCCAATCCATCGATACCTCAACCAGACATCGAC
>CAYNWC010000073.1:0-6593 GCA_964400805.1 uncultured bacterium
AAGAAGGGAAGCGGTCTTTCCCAAACCTTCACGATCTATCGCAACGCCTATGGTTCGAGCATGGATCGGGTATTCCTCCTCCACAGTCCTCGCATCGCCTCGATTGAAGTCGTGCGTCCCGGAAAAGTGCGTCGCGCGAAGCTCTATTACCTGCGTGGTCGTTCCGGCAAAGCGGCGAAGGTCCGCGAGCAGTATGTGGCTGGCGAAGAGAGCGTAGCAGCTCCCACACCTCCTCCCGAAGCGTAGCGGATATGACATTGCCTTCTTTGGGTTTCAGGAAGTTTTATGGGGGTCCGGATGTGGATATACCGGATATGTCCATAGGACTCCGCGCATTGCCTTTCGCGATGACTGAGAAGACTGCGAAGATATCGCCGCAACCTCCGTTTAAACCAGACAAATATGCGATTTTGGAACGCCATAAGGGTCAGTATGCAGCGGCGATTACGGAGGCTTCTCATCTTCTCCTAGACTTGGCATCGATTGTCGCGGATTACGCAGCTACAGTTCCCGCAATGGACCGCGACGGCTGGAAAAAGTATTATGGAGTCGATATTGGTGAAGAGCCAAAACACATAAGCGAGGCGTTTCAATTCGATCGTTTTTACGAGATCTATCACGGGCCCAATCCAATGGATCAGACTCGGACAGTCTGTGAGTCGAGTTCCATTCCTGTTGTTGTGCCAAGAAGTTGTAGATATCTAAATGGCTCTAAAGTTTACCACCTGACTCATAAAAGGCTCGAGAAATTAGCAAAACACCCTGTACAAGGCCGTACAGCTGAGTATCTGTGTCTAGATACTGGAATACCTTTAGGTAGCACGGCTTTAGAACAGCATAAGAGGGACAGAGTAGACGAGACCAGATTGGTCATTCTGTTAAACGATATAGGAGCTCTTGGCAAACCTTGGGATGAACAGGTGCAGTATCTACAAAACTTGAACTCTCAACCAGGATATAAATACGAAATAAACCCAGACGCCCTTTCCCAAAATACCGTCTTGTTTGCCAACCATACTGTTACGGGCCGGCGAATGTTTGATAATAAATCTTGCGTTCGTACACGCGAAATAGTTCGCTTTTCTGATGGGGACTCTCACATGCTTTCAGGTCTCTTTAGCTCTTCTGTTGGAGGGCTTACTAATGGGCAGGTTTGTATTAGTGTTGATGAACGGGGGAAGAGCGAGAACTTTGGCATCTCAGTCATGTTGAAATTCTGAATTTTCTTTACCCTAAATCTGTGAAAGGATAATTTTTTTCGCTAAATCTCAAAAGGATTTAGCATGCGAGTCATTTCCCCCGAAGAGTGTTTGCGATTGGAGGAGATGAGCCGTTGTGAGAAACGGCTTCGCGCGGAGGGTTTTATCCGCATTGCCGGCATCGATGAAGCCGGCCGCGGTCCTCTTGCTGGCCCTGTTGTCGCCGCTGCCTGTATCCTCCCCGAAAATGCCCTCTTCAACAACCTCAACGACAGCAAGCAACTCACCGCCGAAGAGCGGGAGATGCTCTTTGCGGAAATCACTTCGTACCCCCATCTTCTCTATGGAATTGGGATCATCGATGTCCAGACGATCGACAAAATCAACATTTTGCAGGCCACCTTTCTCGCCATGCGCCAAGCGGTCGAAGCATTGCCTCTCAAGCCCGATTACCTCCTCATCGATGGGAACCAACTTCCCTACTTCGATATTCCTACGGAAGCCCTCGTTCAAGGGGATGGTCTCTCCGTCTCGATCGCCGCTGCCTCCATCCTCGCCAAGGTCACGCGCGATCGGCTACTAGAAGAGTGCGATGCCCGCTACCCCCACTATGGCTTCAGGCAGCACAAGGGGTATGCAACCGAGCAGCATCTGGCCGCGATCCTCAAACATGGCCCCTGCCCCCTCCACCGCAAGTCGTTTGACCCCGTCAAATCGATGCTCAATCCACAGCCAGTACAGGTAGAACTGTTTGAGTGTTAACGGCTTGCAGATTGTTTACTGAAAAGTATACCATATGGTATACTGACAGGAAAGGAGGAAACCATGGCAATCCAGGCAAAGATCTCAAATCGATCCAAAAAAATCATCCAAGAAATCGTTTCAGAAACCGGCGAGAGTCAAATTGCGGTGATTGAGCATGCGGTACTTGCCTATCACCGCGAGTGGTGTATAAAGAAAGTGAACGAAGCATATGAAAGGCTAAAACAAAACAAGAATGCGTGGCAGGAAGAACTTAAAGAACGGTCGATTTTGGAAGGAACCTTAGAAGATGGATTAGAAGATGAGTGATCTACTACGAGGGGATATCTGGTTATTTGATCCAGAACCTACACGAGGACGGGAAGTGGGGAAGAAGTTGCGTCCCGCTCTGATCATTTCGAATGATTCCTTCAATAATGGGCCTTCAGGTTTATTGATTGTCATTCCTTTGACAACGAAAGATAAGAAAATTCCTTGCCATGTTGCTATTCAGCCAAAAGATGGAGGTGTCAAAGAGCCCTGTTTCGCCATGTGTGAGCAAATTCGATGCATTAGCGTAGAACGACTAGTGAAGAAATGGGGCCAGGTGCGCAATCCAAATATTCTGAACCAGATAGCTGGCTGGCTGGAGAGTCTTTTGTCAATAGATTCGATCTAACAGAAGGTGGCAGAGGTCGGCGAGGGCGATGCCCGCCAGGCCAAACCAGAGAAGGGGCTGATCCCAGAAGGTGAGGGGAGGGAAGGCCCAGTTGAGAAAGGCAAAGAGAACCCAGAGAAAGAGGAGAAGCCAGAGGAGACGGAGAAGGGTGCCGACGAGGGGCATGTGAGAGAGGCCCCGGTGGCGGACGAAGTGGCTGTAGGGGCGAAAGGGGAGCGTGAGGAGCCCTTTGAGCGAAAAGAGGCGGACGTTGCGGGCGAGATCGAGGTCGGGATGGAGGAAGAGCGTGCCATAGAGGAAAGCAGCGGCAAAGGAGAGCGTGTCCGCGGGGGTGGACTGAACGGTGTATTTGAGGGCAGCGAGAGAGAGGGGAAGTCCAAGAAAGAGATTCACCGTCACGTGCGTGCGATAAGCGGGCATGGCATTAAATTAGCAAAATGACGTAATCTTGACAAAAGGATCGTCGTTATGCTGAGCAGCATGACTGGTTTTGGAAGAGCTGTTGTAGAGGCCTCATTAGGCCGTCTCATCATAGAAATCCAGTCAGTCAATCGGAAATATCTCGAAGTCTTTGTCTCTCTGCCCAAGGAAATGGGTCGGTTCGAAGTGGCGGTGCGCAAGTGGGTCGGCGAAGCGGTGTCTCGCGGGCAAGTTTCTGCGCGCGTTTTTTTGATTCCCAATGAAAAGGGACTGATTCCCGATATCAAGCTATTAAAGACGCTGAAAAAGAAGTGGGATCAGATCGCTAAGGCCTTGGGAACTGAAAAAGTCGATCTGCCCTTTTTAATGCAATATTTGCCGGCATTGCAGGAGGAAGCGGTTCGCGACGACGCTCTAGAGCAAGGCGTGCGGAAAGCCCTCCAAGAACTGGTCAAGATGAAGAAGGCGGAAGGGAAGGCTCTAGCTAAGGACCTCGATGGACGGCTGAAAGAACTGGAGCGGTTGATTCGGGCGGTTGAAAAAGAGGCGCCGACAGCGACGAAGAAGATGAGAGAGAAGCTCTTGGAGAAAATCGAAGAGGTCTACAAGGGGGGAGAAGAGCGGTTGCTCCGCGAAGTGGCCCTCTTTGCGGAAAAGGTCGATATTTCCGAGGAGATCGTCCGCTTTCAAAGTCATCTGGATCAATTCCACACTCTTTTGCGCGCGGATAGCGTTGGCCGGAAGATGGATTTTCTCATTCAGGAGATGGGGCGCGAGGTGAATACGATCGGCTCCAAATCGATGGAGGCAAAGATCTCCCATCTGGTAGTCGCGCTGAAGAGCGAATTGGAAAAAATGAGAGAACAGGTGCAGAACATTGAGTAAAGAAGGTCTTGTTTTCATTGTCAGCGCACCGGCAGGAACGGGGAAAACAACCCTCGTCCGGATGCTATTGGAAGAGTTCCACCAGGTTGTGGAGAGCGTCTCCTATACGACCCGCCCCCCACGCCCCAACGAAGTGGCTGGCCGCGATTACTATTTCATCACACAGAACGAGTTCGAGGAAAAGATTGCCGAAGGGGAGTTCCTCGAATATGCGAAAGTCTTCGACAACTACTATGGCACTTCGCGCAAATTCGTCGCCTCGCAGCAACATAAGGGCAAGCATGTGATTTTAGTGATCGACACGCAAGGAGCCCTCCAACTCATGAAACAGGTCGAGGCGGTGACCATTTTCATCAGTCCTCCAGACCTCGATGAGCTGAAGGCGCGTCTCCATCGGCGCAAATCGGAGGATGACGCCGCGATCGCTCACCGCCACTCCTGGGCCGAAAAAGAGATGGCCCTGGCTAACCACTATCAGTACCACATCATTAACGATCATTTGAAAACCGCCTACGATGCCCTCCGCTCGATTTTGATTGCTGAAGAGCACCGGAATCGTTAAACTGGTTCCCAAAAGGATGTTTCCCATGCTAGATCCATTGACGACCGAACAGATTAGAAAAAAATTCAAAAACAATTTTGACTTATGTAATTTCGCCATCAATATCGCCCGCAATCTCCTGCTCAGCGGAACGCATCTACCTCTTGGTGAGATGCTTAAGGTAATTGAAGAGCGCGCAGACAGCGATATCGCGAAGAACGCTCTGGCGGGCGCCGGGCCTCTTTAATGCCTGAGAAAATTCTCATCACCTCTGCCTTACCCTATGCCAATGGTCCCCTCCACTTTGGCCATATCGCAGGGGCCTATCTCCCCGGCGATGCCTATGCCCGCTTCCAGCGGCTCATGGGTAACGACGTTCTCTATATTTGCGGCTCGGATGAGCATGGCGTGGCCATTACCCTCAGCGCCGAGGTGGCCCATCGGACGCCCAAAGAGCATGTCGATCTCTTCCATGCGATCAATCAGGCCTTTTTCACTCAGCTCGAATTTTCTTTTGACCACTATAGCCGCACCACCTGGCCGGGTCACGTCCCCACGACGCAGGAGTTTTACAAAGCGCTCGACAAAAAGGGGCTTATCGAAGAAAAAACGGAAAATCATCTCTATTCCGAGTCGGAAAACCGCTTTTTAGCCGACCGGTATGTGATCGGCACCTGCCCTAAATGCAGCTACCCAGAAGCGCGCGGCGATGAATGTCAGCGATGCGCGAGTTCTTATGAAGCGACCGACCTGAAAAATCCCCGCTCCAAGCTCACCGGCTCTCCGCTCATCTTGAAACCGAGCCGCCATCTCTATCTCCGTTTCGATCGATTTAAAGAACAGCTGGCCGAATGGATCCAAAAGAAACAGTGGAAGGAGAACGTCGCCCATTTTGCGATGCAGTATATCAACGACCTCAAGCCCCGCGCGATCACCCGCGACTCCGATTGGGGCGTTCCTGTTCCTGGCCATCCTGGCAAGGTCTTCTACGTTTGGTTCGATGCCCCGATCGGCTACATCTCGGCGACCCAAGAATGGGCCCAAAAGAGCGGCCATCCTGAGCGGTGGAAAGACTACTGGCTCGATCCCAAATGCAAGCTCGTCCAGTTTATCGGCAAGGACAACATCCCTTTCCACGCGGTCTTTTTCCCCGCCATGCTGATGGGGCAAGATCGTCCCTATAAGCTCCCTGACGAGATCCCCGCCAATGAGTTTTATCTCCTCGAAGGGAGGCAATTCTCCAAGTCGGACGGGTGGACCATCGATCTCCAAGACTTTTTCTCCCGCTACACTCCCGACCAAGCCCGTTATGCCATCGCCGCCAATGCGCCCGAAACTGCCGACTCCGAATTTAGTTGGAAAGACTTCCAGATGCGATGTAACGCCGAGCTTCTCGGCAAATTGGGCAACTTCGTCAACCGCGTCCTCGTCTTCGCCAAGCAGCATTGCGACGGCCGCGTTCCCCCCTCAGCGCAAGAGCCTTTTCTCGCCCGCATGCGCGAACTCGTCGCAATCGCTGCGCAAAGCTACCAGACCTTCCACCTGCGCAAAGCCTGTCAGACCCTCATGGAGCTTGCCCAAGCGGGCAACGCCTACTTCGACTCGAAGAAGCCCTGGGCCCTCGCCAAAGATCCATCCAGCCGCGCTGAGCTTGAGACCACCATTGCCCTCAGCATCGAGTGCATTAAAAATCTCGCCCTCGTCGCCTCACCCCTCATTCCCGCCGCAGCGCAGAAGATCTGGCAGCTGCTCGGCTATTCCACCCCGCTCGCCAAAGGCAACTGGGCTCACATCCACTCCACTCCCGTTCCCACTGGCCAAAAGCTTCCTGAGCCAGAGATTCTCTTCCGCAAAGTGGAAGACGACGAAATCGAAGCGCAAGTCAAGAAACTCGGACAAAAAGTCAAAGAGGCAGCCCCTATGAGCACCACCACACATCAACCTCTCAAAGCCACTATCCCCTTTGAGCACTTTGAAAAAATCGACCTTCGCGTCGCCCAAATTCTCGCCGCAGAGAAAGTGACCAAATCCAAAAAGCTCCTCAAGCTCCACATCGATCTTGGCTTTGAGAAGAGGACCCTCGTCTCTGGCATTGCCCTCACCTACGAACCCGAGCACCTCATCGGCA
>CAYNWC010000074.1:0-6440 GCA_964400805.1 uncultured bacterium
TTCCGATCTTGTCAAAGGCGATGATGTTGAAGGGGTCCCCCGGCGAGAGTTCTTCAAGGGCTTTATGGACGGCGGCTTTGGTCGCGGAGAGACGTCCCTGTTGGATCGAATTAGAGCGGTCGATGAGGAAGGTGACGTGTTGCTTGATTTTGGGCAGGTTGAGGTCGGGGCGCGGGATTAAAGTGGGGGCAAAAAGATAGCCTTTTCCCTCTTCGCGAGGCAGGAAAACCAGGTCGGCATCGAAAGAATCGGAATAGGAGGCTGTTTCCAATTCGGCCAGAGTGGGAAGAACGGGCAGGTTCGGCAACGGCAGGAGGCTGGGAGCCTTTGCGAGGGCAGCGGCTTCTGTAAGAGGGATTTCTACGGAGTGTCCATAGGCGAGCGGAGGAGGCTCCCATTGCATGGAAGGAGGGGGCGTGTTGATTGTGACTGCAGAAGAGAGGGACAGTGGGTGAAACAGGGGTTGTGTGGGTTTTGAAGAAGGGGGGATCGCGAGGTCTTTAGGGAGATGGTCTAAGAAAGGGAATGGCTCAGAGGGGATCGAAAAAGTGGGGAGCACAGACTGGGAAGCTAAGAGCTCGTTCAAGGGGAAGGGATGTTGCGTTTGAAAGGGAATTGGAGATAGCCATTTCTCCTCGGGAACTTGGATCGGCGATTGGACAGAGAGGAGGGTCGCTTCTTTTTGAGGAGCGAGAGCGGTTTCTTTTTCTGCGGAGGAAGGAGGGGCAAAAGCGGTTTTTAAGATTTGATTGCGCTCTTGTTTTTCGAGAGAACTGAGCCATCCGGTCGGCTCCTCGCTTCTCTGCGGAGAGGAGAGCCAAAGAGAGTAGCGCTGCAAAAAGAGCACAGCCATCGCGTGGAGAAGCAGCGAGGCGATCCAACATCCAGCGAGAATTTTTCTATGCTTCATTCAACGTTTTTCAGTAACAGTTGCGCTCGTTCTCGGAGAGCCAGCGCTGTCGGTTCCTTCACTATTTGCAGCAAAAGATCTTTTGACTTTGCTTGCAAGTCTTTTTGATGCGCGAGATCGAGCTTGGCTTGCGCAGCGAAAATTTCCGCATCGATCAATTGCATATAGGCACGGTAAATCTGATCTTTTTCAGGCAGACGCGTGCGCGCTGCATGGTAGTCTTTGGACAATAGATCGTCGGTCCGTTCGAAATCCCATTTCGTTTTATTCAAGAGAGAGAGCCTTTTTGCAGCATCGGCTTTTGCCTGTAGATCGATATAATCGAGCGCGGCTTCCAAGTGGATGGGTTCGTTGAGGAGATTTTTTTGAATGACTAAGTTTTTGAGCTGTTTGGCCACTTGAATCAAATCGGGCCGATCTACTCCGAGCTTGAGCCGCGCGCTTTGCAAAGCTGCAGAAGCGCTAAAAGGAGAGCGGGCCGCAGGAGCTGCAGAGACGATGGCGTCAAAGAGCTGAGAGGCTTTCTCGATGACCCCTTTCTTCGCCCAACATTCGGCGAGAAGAAGCTGCGCGTCACTTTCGGGATTGGAGAGCGTTTCCAAAAGAGCAATCGCTTCATCGATACGGCCCAAAATCGAATAGGCTTTAGCCAATTTGTATGAATGTAAAGCCGCTTTACATTGGGTGAGGAGGAGGATCATCCGGTTTGCCAAAACAAAGGGCCGTTCTTCTTTAGTCAATCGTTGATCGTAGAGATCGGCCAACCAAAGGAGGTTTTCCTTTTTGATGTCGGCCTTTGCCTCAAAGGCCGCGTAGAGATGGTCGGCGGCTTTTTCCATTTGCGCCAGCTCGATATACGCATTGAATAGGGAGACCTGGATTTCAGCGGGAGAAACCCAATGAGCGCCTTCGGCTAGAGCGTTTTCAGCGAGCTCGCAAAAACGAGCGAGATCTTTTTCCCCGTCGCGATAGCAAAGGGCGCGCAGAAGGCGTCCATTCGGCGAAGCGCGCTCGGGAATGGCGCGTACAGCTCGATCGTATTGCTGCAATTCATAATAGGATTTGGCGAGGAGGAGCTGCCATTCGTTTTTCTCTTCTTCGGCCAGAGGTTGAGTGAGGAATGTTTCCAGGTCGGCGACCAGGTGCTGTTTGAGCGCGGGCTGCTCTGCGGCTCTCTCGGCAGCGGCGGAGATCCAATAGCGCCAGGCAAAGGGGGCGAGTTCATGTCTGGGAAATTGGGCCAGAAAAGCGCGGCATCGGTCATAGCAAGAGGCCCACGATTTGGTCTTGTAGTCGAGGTGAGCCAGTTCAAATTGGACTTGGGCTTGTTGAGGAAATTGGGGAAATTGCGTCAAAATTTGGTCGAGCTGCTGCTGCGCTTCAGTGAGCCGTTCCGTCTTTTTCAAAATTTGGGCCCGGGAAAAATAGGCTTTGGGCAGTTCGGGATCTTGAGGATTGAGCGCGGCCAATTGGGCAATCGCCGGGTCAAGAGAGGGCAAATCGTTGCCTTGATAGGCCGCTTCGAGAAGGGAGAGGAGGGCCGTATGGAGAGGCTCTGCAGAAAGCTCCTGTGCGGCGGCTTTCAGCTCTTGAATGGCTTCGGGGTATTTTTTCAAATGGAGCCAGCTTCGCCCCAGGAAAAGATGGGCAGTTCCTCGTCGCTCAGCGGGGATTTCATCGAGGGGATTTTTCTCGATTACGTCTTCATAGCGGCCCGTTTCGAAAGAGAGGACCAAGCGATTGTAGGTAGCCTCTTTGGCTCTTTTTTGACCCAACTGAGCAATCTGAGCGAAGGTTTGGATCGCCTGTTCTTTGTCATATTCAGATTGGATCAGCGCTACCTGAAAGAGCATTTCCTCTTGCAGATCGGGATTTTTTTGAGCGAGGTTGAGGTAGAGTTCCGACGCCTTGGAAAAATCTTTCAATAGATAGCAGAGATGGGCAAACCCTTGAGCGACCTCGTCGGACAGTTCGCTTTGGGAGAGGGTTTCGAAGTGGGGCCTTGCCCTTTCTGCGAGCTTGCGGAGCGTCTCTGGCTCTTTTGCGGCATTGAGGCACTGGTGATAGAGCGCGATGGCGAGAAAGTAGGTGGCATGGAGATTGGGCCCTTGCTCCAGATAGGATTCACACTCATCGGCCAGCGTTGCATACCACTGCATTTCATAGAGGCATTGCATGCGGCTTAAGAAGACGCGATGGTAGAATTCGGAGGTTTGAATCTGCGAGTAGTAGGTCAAGGCTTGGGCGTGATTTTTCTCCCGCAGGAAAAGATCTCCCAATGCGGCGCAGAGAACTTCGGTAAAAGGACTTTCCGGGTATTCGGCAATGAATTCTTCCATCTGGCTTTTGGCGATTTGGTATTCCCCTTCTTGCCAGAAGTCGGCGATCCGTCGTAAAAAAAGATCTTCTTCCTCGCTGCCCGCTACTAGGAGGAGAGGGGCGATCAAGAACAAAAGCCAGCGACGCGGCATATAGATCTCACCTGCATTAAGGAGCGATTATACGAACCAGGAGAATAAAATGGCTACCTGATATACTGTTTTGAACCAGATCGGGAGATTTTCTATGGGACTTTTATTTGCGCTGATTGCGGGGATCTTCATGCCTCTGACCAATTTGACGGTCCGAAAGGGGATCGATGTGGGGGGGAGTTCAAAGGGATACTTTGTCTTTCAAGCGGCCTCTTCCTTCCTCTTCGCCCTCCTTCTAGGCCCTCTTCGTACAGGGGATTTTTCAATTCCCCTCCCCGCAGCTCTTTTAGGCGTGCTCGCCGGCGCGATCCTTTCGCTGATGCTCTTTTCCCTCGGGCGCGCGGTTGAAAAAGGGCCTCCTGGCTTTACCTTTGCGATTCTCAACTCAGCGACTGTCTTGCCGGGCCTTCTGATGGCTCTCCTCTTTGGCGCCGCTCTCGGCTTTACCTACAATCTCTGGCATGGTTTCGGCTCCCTCCTCGTTATTGGGGGTCTTTTCTGGGGAGGCAAAGGGCTGCAAGGGATGAAAGAGATGAACCGGTGGCTCCTCTTTGCGACGGCGATGTTTGTCCTTCACGTTCTCCTGTTGGGACTTTACCAGTGGAAAGGGATGTTGACTCATCACCCCGAAGCGTCTTCTTTCTTTACCCTCGAGCAGATCAAAAGCGAGTGGTTCACCCCCTTTATGTTCCTCACCTCAGGCCTAGTCCAGCTCTCCATCTACCTGCGCGCCGGCCGGCCCCAGCCGCGAGCTGGCGAGGTCTACTACGGCATTGCCGGCGGTATCTCCAATCTCCTCTGCACCTTTTTCCTCTTACGCGCTGCTGAAACCGCAGGCCCTCTAGAGGGCGCCGTGATCTTCCCCCTCTTTTCCGTCGTCGGGATCATCCTGACCAACCTTTGGGGCCAAAAGCTCTATCAAGAGCAAGTCAACTGGCGCGCCTGCCAGCTCTGCGCTTTTGGCCTCATCATCGGGACCGTTGATTGGAAAGCCGTCGCCGCCGCGATTGGTTTTTAGAAATCCCTCGACTTTAAAAAAAAGTTTATGGCACCATCTCCCAATCTTAATAAAAGGGAGAGGGGTTCTTTATGGCAAGTACGATTGATGATGATATCGATGGTTGGGATCGCACATTTCTCAACGCATCCTCCAAGTTGGACGTTTTATCTTGGGCCTGGGGATATCGCCTGGTCGCCCCTTTAGATCCTCATAAATTCGACAACGCCACTAGCAAGACAAAGGAGCTGGGCATTCGGGCGCTCATCGCTCTGGGCGCTGTCGCCAGTTTTGTCCTGGCCGGCCTCTATATCTTGATTGGCGCAGCGACCCTTACCGCCGGCAGTAAGCTTTTCCGCAGCATCGGTTTTGCTTTCCAAAAAAATGGCTTTACCCACATCCGCGGCTCTGCGAGTGAGGAGCCGTTGACCAAAGGAGAGGCCAAAATATTGACCTGGAATCTGCGAGGAGATAAGCGCCAGTATACGCATGGACTGGTCCATTGGCGCTCGCGGATCGATCCCATTGTCGCAAGCATCCAGGCAGAAGATCCCAATATCGTCGTTTTGCAAGAGATCCATGATATCGCTCTTGTAGAGACGCTCGTGCAAAAATTGGGCGATCGCTACGCCCATTTTTATGCTCACATGGGAGGCTGTTTAGTCATCACCAAGTGCGCTGTCGATCGTTTCGTCCATACTAATTATGAAGATGAGAGCGGCTTTGAAATGATTGAGATCAAGGCTCGTCCTGAAGACGCAGCGCCTTGCATTCGTCTGATTGGCACACAGCTCACTTCGGAAAAAGAGGCAAAAGAAAGACGGATAGAACAAGTCGCCCAAATCATCCGGACGCTCGGAAAAGAGACGGATTCTTTACCCACTTTTTTTGTCGGCAGCATGAGTGCCGATCGAGATAGCGAAGAGGGGACCGTTCTATCGAAATACCTCTCTCATAGTTATCGCGATACAATTCCCACCCATTCCGCAGAGCTCGTTCGGCAATGGACTCCTCTCCACGAGGGACAGGAAGAATCAACCGACTATATCTCGTTATTTAAGCGGCACGTTTCTGAAGGACTTTTCCTTCCTGTGATTGAGAAGGGTGTGAGCCTGCGGGATTGTCATCTGGTCCCAGCTTTCGAGGAAAACCCGGAGACGGGGAGGGTAGACACCAAAACGGCCCGTTCGGACCATCATGGTGTCTATGCAGCGATTAGCCTTCCTGATCTTTCTTCCGGGGGGTAGTCACCTCCCATTCCGCTGATACACCCGATACCATTGAGTGTCGGGGTGAAGTGAGATCGACGAGACTCCCGGAATCGCCTCCGGGGGAGGTTGCCTTTTTGTCCTCTTCCTTTCTCTCAGAGAGGTCTATGTCGAGCAAACTATCTGTTTCATCTGGAGACTCGACGTGAATTTGCAGAGGAGGGACGGGACTCATTTGGGGCCGATTATCCCCTTCGGGTAACGAGATGTTGAGGCTAGAGGGGCGGGACTCTTCTTTGACAATGGGGAGCGTGAATACGGGGTTATGACTTGGAGCCGATGTGCCTCTCAGAGTTTGTGGTTTGAAGAGGTTTAGAAGTTCAGCCGTCAATTCTCCTCCTCTAGGAGTACTTTCTCGAGAGCCGGCGCGGGATGCGCTGCCGGAGACAAGCACTGGCTCATCACTAAGATACTGAAGATGTTCATAAGAAAAGGAAGAAGAGGCTGCGGGAGAAAGGGGGACATCCGCAAAGAATGACCTGATACGTGGAACGATTGATTCGTCGTCTCCTTTTTTTAACACCAAGCAAAGAAGCGGCTGGCTGGTGTTTGGGTCTAGGTAGCGAGCAGTCCATACTAAATCAGTAGCGAGGTCCTTTATTGAACGCGAATAGGGTTCTATCTCATCATAGACTTCTTGTGAGAGAGATTCAAAAAGGGCGGGGGAGGCTAAAATCGTATAGGGCCCGAAATGTCTTTCTTCTAACTTGTTGGGAATGGGTTGCGAGGGGTTGTTAGACCAGGAGCAAACACCCAGTTTTGTTGGAATTTCCCATGTCGTCCATCGGGGATCC
>CAYNWC010000075.1:0-6387 GCA_964400805.1 uncultured bacterium
TGCTCTCCGGCTGACTGGCTGCCCAACCAATCCCGCGCTGCGTTTGAATCGCTTCGACCCCAAGCGGACAATAAGTGGATCTATTGCAACGCCAATTTCCGCCTCTTTCAGCCCCTTCCTCACGGTCTTTCTTTCTCCCTCTTTCTTGAAGGAGAGTGGACGCCAAACACCATTCTGCCCAGCGAGCAGCTAGGCCTCGGTGGCTACGCCTCTGTGCGCGGCTATGATGAGAGGCAATACAACGCCGACACAGGACTTTTCGGGCAGGCAGAACTGTACCTCCCCTCGTTTTCCATCTTTCGCTCCAAGGGGCCCAATGCCGACAGCGCCCAATTTCTTTTCTTTCTCGATGGGGGCGGCGGTCTCTTAAACACTCCCGTTACCGGCTTTAAAAATCAGAACTTTCTCTTAGGAACTGGCCCTGGCGTCCGTTATCTCTTTGGCCAGTACTTGTCGGGCCGTTTCGATTGGGGCTTCAAGCTCCACCAACAAGCCAGCTTCACCGGCGGCTTCTCCATGTTCCACTTCAGCCTTACGGGAAATTATTAGAGATCTTCTATCTGAGCAAAAGAAATTTACAACCCGCTTAAACAAAAGCATTTATAATACTTAATTCAAATCTAGTGATTGAAAATCATGTTCTCGTTTAAAATGGGGAATATAAATGGGTTGGGACTACCTGGCCGGCGTTTAACCTCAAGGATTATCCTTGGGGTTTTTCGCTTTTTATGGGGTAAAGATGGAACCCATATCCATCCACTTCGCCATTGTCATTCTTGTGTAGCTTCTTCTGTAAGATTTGAAAAGCCCGATTCATTTGACCAGGACGCACAACAGAGAGGCCAACAGGCCTTGCAGCTAGATCCGCGAACTGAAGTCCTTCAGAGTTGGTTTTTTTGTCAGCGACAATCAACTGAAAGGGTAGGGCCTTTCTCAAACTATTATGCCCAGAGCAGACGTGAGAAAATTCTAGCTCTAAAGCCCGATCCTCAACTCTTCCTCGGGCTTCACAAATTACATGAGTGAGGCGATTTTGTTGATTGTGAGAATCAAGGAATTGATAGAGCTTTTCCAACCCCAATTCCATTGCTAAGTGGTAGACGTGAGTCTCTTGAGGATATTCTTTCTTAAGTCTGTATTTATCGATCACAGTAACAAGAAGGGTGAAGCTCGCATCAGCAATCAAAGTATTGAGGTCTTCTAAAAAGATCTCTCGTCTTTCTTTCCCCATTTGATGGAAAGCCCCTGTCTTTTTCCGTATGTCCTGCTCATGCAAGATCACCATATCATGCCCAAAGGTTTCAAATTTAAGCATGCGCAAAACGGGTGTTATCACATGAGCATAGTGCTGTTTTTGGAATACACAAAAGGAAAGAACAAAAACTGGATATCCCTCATCAATCGAGACGAGACTGTGATCGCCGCTCTCGTCGACATAGACGATATAGTCGCTGTGCTCTAGTTCAAAATGGCTCATGCTATTTGCCAAGATGACTAGGGTAGCCTTTTTTTGAAAAAAAGGCTACTCCCAACAAAACATTAAACTATCGCTCGAGAAACTATTAGCGGCTTGTTGCGGAGGCGAGAGACCATTCTTTGTCTGGATGGTGGAAAAGAATCACCGTGATGACCGCGATGCCACTCAATCCCGCCAAGAGAAGAAAAGCCCCTTGATAATTGCCTGTGAGGTCGTTGAGCCAGCCCGTGACCGTAGGGGCAATAATGCCCGCGAGCGAAAGGCAGCTGGACGTGATCCCTTGCGCAGAGCCAGCCCGTTCTTTCGCCACATCGATGTTGACGCTGAAGAAAGCCGGCTGCGGCATCAAGCCAAAGCCCAGGGCCAGACTCAAGAAGAGGATCGAGAGGCCCAACGTGTGCGTAAAGGCCAAGAGGACAAAGAAGATGGCAGCCAATAGCTGGCTGACCCAGATCACATGCGCCCGGGCCAGGCGGCCGCTTCCCGTCTTTCGATAGAGGTAGTCAGAGATAAAGCCCCCCGTTTTGAGGAAGATGGCGCCAACCAGCAAAGTAATTGTCAGATACCATCCCTCGATCTTGTGATTCAGTCCATGTTGTGTGTGGAAGTAGCCTGGGAGCCACAGCGTCGCAAAGAAGAGCATGTATCCAAAGGCGAAATAGGCGACGTTATTCGCGATGAGGGCGGGGTGGGTGAGGAGATAACGCCAATCGACTAGGCTCTTTTTCCGTTCGTTCTTCATCAGAGACGGCGTTGCGATCAGTTTTTTCTCCGCTTCATTGACGTATTTGCTCTCTTCGGGGCGGTCGGTGAAACAGAAATACCAAACAATCGCCCAGAGAATCCCGGTGGAGCTAATGATAAAGAACATCACCCGCCAGCCAAAATCGGCGACTAGATAGGAGGTGAGCGGCGCACCGATCACGGAGGAGAGGGGAATGGCCACCAGTCCCAAAGAAAGGGCGCGGGCCCGCTCCATGGGGGAGAGCCACGTGCTGATCGAGCGGGTCATGGCCGGGAAGTGAGGCCCTTCCGCTACTCCGAGAAGGAAGCGAAGGCCCATAAATCCCCAAAATCCCCCTGCAATGCCCAAAAGGCCCACACAGAGCGACCAGCCGACTGCCGCTATAGGCCATACGAAGCGAGCGCCTAACACATCGACCAACCATCCACCGAAGGCCGTGAGGAGAATATACCCCACGCCAAAAGCTGAAAGGATCAGCCCAAATTCCGTATCGGTGAAATGGAATTCTTGTTTGAGGGGAGTTATGACAAAAGAGATCGCGGACCGGTCGATAAAATTCACCAGGGTAATAAAGAAAATCAGCCCTGCGATAAACCAGCGATAATTGGTTCGTTTCTGTGTCATAAACTCCTTAAAAAGTTAGGACGAATTCTACCACTTTGCCCCTCTTAAAGACAAAGTCTTTTACCCGAACAGCGACGCGGAAAACTCGGTATCAACCAAATTTTTCCCTGACATCCGCTGCAATACGTTCAGAGGGGATTTTTCGGGAAATAAAAGGGCTGTTTGGGGGATCAGAAACGTCTGCTCTAAAGCATATTGCCCCGCAAGGGCGGCATGGGAGACCTGATCCGTAAACACGGCCCAGCAGCAGCCGGGAGGGAACTCCCAGTGATCCTTGGGGCACTTGTCCTGAAATTCGCCGTTTTCCTTGAGAAAGTTGTGCATCTTCAACATGAAATGATCATATGGGGAACGAAGCGGCACCTTGAACCCCACGCTCCGTAAAAATTGTTTCATTTTTCTCTCCAGCCGGCTCTTCAAATCATAGCTTGCCGAAGGGGGGATAGAGACCGTCCCTGCGTATCGCTTAGCCAACTCGGCAAAACCCTGCGAGGTGATCCAGCGGCGACTTTCCGTCGGGTTGATATTGGTGAAAAAGCGCAAAATGCGCGCTCCGTGCAGCGGACGGGTCGGGAAAGCGTCTACATGCAGCAGATCGTTCCTCGCTCTGAGTCGCAGCTGCCGCCCCTTCTCTTGAAACGGCCGAAAGCTCGCGTAGTCATGTTTCCACTCCTTCGCGTAAGGCCCTAAAACAGTCGACAAAAACACCGTCGCCCGCTCTGAGTAATTGCGCAAAATCTCTTTCAAGCGCGCTGCCGCTACTGGATCTTTCGCCTCATGATTGGTGATCCGATCGACCTGCGGTTTATAGGCGATATTCTTTCGCGCCTTCGATCCTCCCTGCCGTTGCAACAGCAAAAAATCGATCTCTTCCTGCGGAAAAACAAACGGAGTCTTCGGGAAAAACAGAATATTTCCCTCCTCCAGCGCTTCGCAATACTTGAAGCGGTTCTCCTTTTTTTCCCACTCTCTTCCTTCTACAACCACTTTTTTTGCCATATTTACCCCATTAAGTATGCTAATCGAATCACTTTCCACCGCAGCTCATCTTGTTCTACCTCCGCTAAAGAGGCCCCTTTCGCCAACCGATCGATCTCCGGATCGGTCAATCGAAACAAGATCGCTCTTGCCTTCCTCTTCTCTCCAACCGCCTCAAAAATCCGCTCTGATGCCCTCTTCAACCGTCGGTGATGCCGGATCAAGCGCCCAAAGCCCATTCCCATCCATCCCGCCGCTCCCAGATAACAGACCGGCCAAAAAGCGCCTCCCACCACAGCCACTAAAAATGGCCACACCTCCCACGGCCTCTGAAACAGAGGGCCCAAGACCCGCCTCCACCGCTTCTCCGAGGTCATGTAGGCGAAGAACTCTTCATACCGATCCCCCTCAAAGCCACTCCTCGTGGCATGGACCGCTTCGTGTGCCAAGATCTCTTCCCGGCTATACAACCCCCAATAAGATCCCTTGCGCAACTGAATAGAATGAACCCTTTTTCCCTCGATCCAAGTCGCCGCTCCCTGCCACGGGGCCAACGACCGATTGGAGTAAAACGCGCAAATGTAAAGCGGCTTTACATCAAAAATCCGTCCCAAATACTCCCGTACCCAGTCCCAATGGGCCGCTGGAATCCATCCACCCTTCTGAAAATTTTTCTTAACATCTTCGATCCGCGCCCGAAAGGCCCCCTCATCCTCACCCGGCCCAGGGACAAACCCCTCTTCGTGCAGCGCCAATAATTCTCGATCGGTCATAAGCAACCATTATGGATTTAAGAGGGAAATCTGCACAATCCTTTCTCGAAAAAGGAAAATCGGATACCATCTGTCCGATTTTGAGGACCATATAGTATGGGCAAAGCCCTAGTCATCGTCGAGTCTCCTGCGAAGATCAAGACATTGAAGAAATTTCTTGGTAGTCATTTTATTTTTGAATCCTCCATCGGCCATATCCGCGACCTTCCCCAGCGCGAGTTTGGGATCGACATCGAGCACGACTTCGAGCCCAAGTATGTCACCCTTGCCGACAAGAAAGAGGTGATAAAAAAGCTCCAAGAGGCCGCCAAGAAAGCCGATATCGTCTATCTCTCTCCCGATCCTGACCGCGAAGGGGAGGCCATTGCCTGGCACATCGCCTCGATCCTCCCTAAAGGGACCAAGTACAAGCGCACTCCCTTCCAATCCATTACCAAAGATGCCGTTCAGCAATCGCTCGAGCATCCCCGCGACATTGACATGGACCTCGTCGATGCCCAGCAAGCGCGCCGTCTCCTCGACCGTATTGTCGGTTACAAGATCTCTCCCATTCTCACCCGCAAAGTCAAGCGGGGGCGCAGCGGCACCTCAGCCGGTCGCGTTCAATCGGTCGCCCTCAAGCTCGTCGTCGATCGGGAAAAAGAGATCGACGCCTTCACTCCCGTCGAATACTGGAACCTCGGCGCCCTCCTTGAAACCAAACAAAAAGACGAGCGGCACTTTCCCGCCATTCTCCACTCCGTCAACAATCTCAAAGTTGAAAAAGAGAAAGGGACTAAAGAGTGTTTTCTCATTCCCGACGCGCAAACCGCCAACCAACTCGTCGCCAAGCTCAAAAAAGCCACCTACACCGTCTCCCACGTCGACAAGAAAGAGAAGAAGCGGCATCCCGTTCCTCCCTTCATCACCTCCACGCTCCAGCAAGAGGCCAGCCGCCACTATGGCTTTTCCGTCTCTCGCACTATGAACATCGCCCAAGGCCTCTATGAAGGGGTTGACATGGGGCCTGAAGGCGCTGAAGGTCTCATCACCTACATGCGTACCGATTCGGTCAACATTGCGCCCGAAGCCATTGCCAATGCCCGCAAGTACATCCTCAACAACTTTGGCCCCACCTACCTTCCCGACCAACCCAAGATCTACGCCTCCAAAAAGACCGCCCAAGAAGCGCATGAAGGGATTCGTCCCACCAATCTCTCCCGCGATCCCGAACGGATCCGTTCCTATCTCTCCGTCGACGAATACAAGCTCTATCTTCTCATTTGGCGCCGTTTCATTGCCTCTCAAATGAACCCCGCCATCTACGATACTGTCTCTGCCGACATTGCCACCAATCAAGACCTTCTTCTCCGTGCCACGGGTTCCGTCATCAAGTTCAACGGCTACCTCGCCGCCTATGAAGAAAAAAGAGATAAAGGGCACCATGAAGAAGAGGAGGAGCAAGGTAAAATTCTCCCTCCCCTTGAAGCGGGACAAATCCTCAACCTCCTCGACGTCACCTCCACCCAATCCTTTACCAAGCCCCCGCCCCGCTTTACTGAAGCCTCCCTTGTCAAAGAGCTTGAGCGCCTCGGCATTGGCCGTCCCTCTACCTATGCCGCCATCATGAATAAGATTCAGAGCCGCGACTATACCATCAAGGAGAGTCACGCCCTCAAGCCCACCGAGCTTGGCAAAATCATTTGTGAGATGCTTGAGCAGAACTTCCCTCCCATTATGGACGTCACCTTCACTGCCCAGATGGAAGACCAGCTTGAACAAGTCGCTGAGCACAACAAAAACTGGAAAGA
>CAYNWC010000076.1:0-6333 GCA_964400805.1 uncultured bacterium
AGGCCTAAGGCCGCCATGGTGGTTAGGATGGAACTACCTCCATAGGTCACCAAGATGAGGGGCACTCCCGAAATGGGTAAAAGGGCGCACATCATCCCGACATTGACCAGAACGTGCATGGCCAAGTATACGGCCAGTCCCGCTGCGAGGAGCCGACCAAAGGGGTCCTTAGCCACCACCGCCACCTGGAAACTAAAATAAATCAAAGCGTAAAAAAGGAACAGCAAGAACACAAGTCCTACAAAGCCAAATTCTTCGCCAAAGGCGGCAAAGACCGAATCGGTCGCCGCGGCGGGCAACCACTTCCTTCCTGAGAATTCTCCTTTGTGCCATCCCATCCCCGTCAGCCCCCCAATCGCGATGGCGATCTGCGAGGCCTTTTGATGGTAGGTGTTGGGGTTCAGCCGCTCATACTGATACTCCTTCAACACTTTGGTAAAGAGGGGGCGCATCTGATCGTGATCGAGAATGCCGAGAAACAAGAGGGTGACGAGGAAAAGGCCTAAGACGCCTAAAAACCCCATGAACCGGAGGAGGCCGCGATGGACATTCCCGAAATAGCCGATCACCAGGGCAATGGGGTAGAGGATGAGCGCCGTTCCCAAATCGGGCTGCTTGACGACGAGGAGAAAGGGAAGGCCGACGATCGCCCCCATCTGCAGCGCCGTGGAGAGAGAGCCCGCTTGGGAGCCGCGCCGCTCCAAAAACCAACTGAGAAAAAGGACGACGATCAGTTTGACCTGCTCGGAGGGTTGGAAGCTCGCCACGCCCGGAATCCGGTACCAGCGGTGGACGTTTTGGATCGGGCTGACAAAGAAAAGGCCAATCAAGAAGACGATCCAGAGGATGTAGAGAAAGAGACTCCAATCGCGCAGTTTACGGTAGTCGAATAGAGCGCAGAGGAAAAAGACGCCCCAGCCGAGTAAAAACCAACGGATCTGGCTCTTCACCAGCGGCGTCCAGAAAGCAGCCCCCTCCTCGGTCATCTCGCCCGTCATCGAAGAGATCACCAATAAACTGATGATCATCAAGGCAAAGATGAGGGGTACAATCCGATAGTCAACGCGCGATAGAGACCACGACTTCCACATAGTCTCGATTCTATTCACTCATTTGGATAGAATCAATGAGTATGCATCAAATTCACTTTGCGTCGATCGACTCGACCAACACGTATGCGAAGCAACACTATGGAACATTTGCGCCAGATGAGATCACCTGCATCACAGCCGATCAGCAGACTGCAGGGCGCGGCCGCTACCAGCGAAAGTGGGTCTCTCCGCCGGGCGGCAACATCTACGCCACCTTTTACTTTCGACTGCCGGCCCAAACGCGCCACCTCGGCAGCCTGGCCCAGATCATCGCCTATAGTTATGCCTCTCTGTTATTGCGGGAAGGGTTCCAACCGAAGATCAAATGGCCCAATGACATCCTGTTGAATGGGAAGAAGTGTTCGGGCGTGCTATGCGAGACGGTGTTTCAAAAGGAGATGGTGGACATTTTTTTAGGGATTGGGATCAACGTCAATCTCGACGCCGCCACAGCCGCGCAGATCGATCAACCGGCAACCTCTCTCGCAATTGAGACGGGGAAACGGTGGGATCAAAAAGAGATCCTCAAAAAGTTACAGAAACAGTTCGCTCTGGATTTAGAGACGTTCAAGAGAGAGGGCTTTACTCCCTTTCACGATGGGTTTGAGAACCTGATGGCTTTT
The DNA here is from genome assembly GCA_964400805.1 of uncultured bacterium. GTDB lineage: Bacteria > Chlamydiota > Chlamydiia > Chlamydiales > SM23-39 > REEB52. The sequence continues at coordinate 1,715 of CAYNWC010000076.1, forward strand.
AAGGGAGAAACTGTTCGGGTCTTCGATGGACAGAAGGAGTGGGTGGGAATTTGCCACTCGCTGAGCCATGAGGGGCAACTCAATCTCTATCTACCCGATCAGACGATTCACGTCGTTTTAGCGGGAGATATTGTCGGATAGAATTTCGCAAACGCTTCCTTTTTAGAAAGGCCTGTCAGCAATTCACGCGATAGATCGACCCGTATTTTCTCCGATTCCAATGCCGTTAGTTTAACGTTTTTATAAGTGCTGAGAGCCAGCCGTTGCAAGGGGGATGGTTTCGTCAAACACTTAGCGGCTCCCTCGATACACATTTCCACGCGAGAAGGGAACTGGAATGCATTGGGTAACGCGCGATCAAAAGCATCTAAAAACTCCCGATTCTGTGCATATTTTTTCTGCAGGGCAGGCAACGCCTCGGCAAGAAAAGCGACCTCTCTTCTAGCGACTTGCAATTCGCCGAATAATGAGGGCAAGGTCCGATAAAAAGGGCTATCGAAACACTCGAGTGTCTTTTGAATGAATTCTTCTATTTCAGAATCTTTGTATCGGTTCTTAATTTCTTCGGGAAGCAACCGAGACATTTCTACAAGTTGGGTCGGCAATTGACCGAGAAAACTTTCCAAAGCGGGTAAAACGCGGTGAAACTGCCCTTCAAACCAACTAAAGTCTTCTTGCATTTCTTTATTTTTGTCTAATGTGGCTAAAATGGGGCGAATCGAATCGACCCATTTTGCAAAAAGGCTGTGGGTTTCTGCTAATTGTTTAACAGCAGTGATCAAATCGTATTTTTCCCCTCGCCCCTTTAACTTTTCTCTGCATTCGATCAGAGCGCGCCCTTTCAAAAATTCCTCAAGAGGGGCGGCCATATTTTTATATCTTTGATCTGAATGATTTACCGCAGCCATATAGTCGTTGATTTGCAGGTAAAAATTCCAATCCAATTGATCCAGGTGGCCTTTCAGTATTTCCTCTTCGAGTCTGTCTACGATCAACGTCGTCTCCTGACGATCGACTTGAGTGGTTCGGGTGTGGTTTGAGGTAGCCTTCCGTTTCTCTTCGTCCAAGTGTTTGGGAATTCGGGTATAGTCGCCGAGAGATAATTTTTTTGCCCAGTTTTTTTTTGCCCAGTTTTTAAGGATGTCGCGCTTTCTCTTCTTCACGAAAAGAGATCCTTGACCGAAATCGAGATCTTGTCTGCAGCCGAATACTGTTTTAGATGTTTCACAAAAGAGCTTACATCGACCCAAAGCGAGGGGTTTTCCAGGTGGAAGATTTTTGGCCAATTTCTCGATCTTTTTGGAATTCAACTGATTTTTGATCTCCAATCGCTCTTCTTTGTCTCTGACCTTAGAAAGATCAACGATCACAAATCGACCTTCTTTTCCTAAGATATTTCCGATGGGATAAACAACATATTTGTCTGACGGGTTGGCTTCTTCCGGCAAAGCGGGAGGATTCGGATAAACAGGGCCTTCCTGCGGTTCTAAATAGTCCATCTCTCGGTACTTGTTGAGATAGGTTTCCAAAACGAGTCTATCTGCGGGGAATTCAGAACTACGCCCTATTCCATAACGCCGCACAACGCGGGCGATTTCCACTCGGTCCTGCGGAGTAATGGGAACTGATCCATCTACAAAATGGGGAAAGCATCGCTCATAGACTGCCTTGATATCTTCGAGGGGAAAATCGCCCAATAACAGCCGTTCTGACTGATAGTCCAACTTGGGGGTATCCTTCACCTCAAAGTCTTCTCGATGAAGACCAGGGTATTTTTGACAAAAATGTAAATATCTTAATAATGAAGTCATAATTAATGTTAATTATAACAGAACAAACCTAATAAAACAATTACAATTGCGGGGTTACAAATAGGCTGGGATGGACGCGGGAGCGAAGAATTTTTTGAATCGCGGAAAGGGTTGAGCCTGTGGAGGAGTGGCAGGTGGTACAGGCCCCTTCATAGGCGATAATGACCTCTTTCTCGTCGTTGAAAGAAATGATTTGAACGCCCCCGGCGTCGAGTTCGATGTAGGGGCGGATCTCTTTATCGATCACCTCTTCGATGATCCGAATTTTTTGTTGATAGGGCATCGCCTCCCAGCCGGGGATGCCGCCGGGGATTTCGCCGAAGTCGTTTTCAATGGGGGTGTTGTCATAGGTGGCGGCGAAGGGGATATCGAGGCATTGCTGGATGGCTCGATCGATCGCGGAGAGGGCCTGGTTGAGGTAGGGGTCGCACTCGCGGGGAAAGGCGGGCGTTTCTTTCCGGTCGCGCACGTGTTGGTCGATGAGATCGGCGGAGATGCGAGAGGCCTGATCGTAGTTCTTGCGGAGCACGAGTTCGCTCGTCACCTCAGCGGCGGCGATGAGGCCAATGGGGCCAAAGGCCTGGAACTTGGCATCGGCGATGATCCCGTCGGTTTCATCGACGAGCCAATAAAAGGAGAGTTTCCCCTCGCGGCCGATGACGAGGCGCATCCCCTTGTCTGCGGCGAGCTGCGAGGTAAAAAACCCGACAAAGCGGAGGCGATCGATCTTCTCGCGGATCTTTTTGCTGAAGAGTTCCCAAGTCATAGCGCCTCAGCGAGAGGTTGGAGGTAGGCGACTGCGCTGTTGATGAGGGAGGCGGCTTCGAGGATCTCTTCCTCTGTGGTCATGCGGCTTAAGGTGAAGCTGACGGCGCTCTCATTGCCGGTGATGCGGCTGAGGTGGCTGCAATAGGCGCCGCCAATGGAGGCATAGACTCCTTTCCGATTGAGAACGTAGAGGAGCGCTTCTTGGTGGATATTGGGGAAGAGGAGGGTTGTCGTGTTGGGGAGACGGGGAGCGTCTCGGTAGAGCGGCTCTGCGGTGACTTTGGCTTCGAGAAGGTCCCGTAGGCGAGCTACTTCGAGGGCCATGGTGTCGAGATAGAGGAGCGACTGCTGGGCGGCGGCGCTTAAGGCCATGAAGGAGGGGATGTCAAAACTGCCACCGCGCAAACCGTTCTGTTCATTGCCGCCGACGATCAAGGGGACGAGGGGAGCGCTCTCTTTGGCGAAGAGGCCGCCAGAACCTTTCACGGCATGGATCCGGTCGCCCGAAAAGGTGAGGTAGTCAGAATCAAAAGCGAGGGGGAGTTTGCCGATCGCATAGGTGGCGTCGAGATGGAGGAGGACATTTTTCTCTTTCGCGATCTGAATGATCTCCTCAATGGGCTGGATCACGCCGGTCAATCCATGGGCCATGGTGACTGAGATCAGGGCGGTGCGAGGATTGATGAGTTCGCGAAGTTTTTCCAGATCGATTTGCCCCTGCGCGTTGACGGGGGCGATTTTGATAGAACAGCCGAGCTCTTCGAGCCGTTTGGCGCATTGCATCGTGGGGGCGTCTTCGATGCTGGAGACGATGAGATGGCACTTCCCCTCTTTGCGCGCCCGTTCGATAAAGACCGACCAAAATACCTGGTTGATCGCCTCGGCGCCCGAGGAGGTGAAGACGAAGCGGTCCGTTTCGCGCGCGCCGACTAAATCGTAGATCATCTGATAGCGGGTGTCGAGCGCGGCGATGAGTTCTTGTCCCATCCGGTGGGGCGCAAAGGAGGCGGCCCAATGATCTTGCAAATAGGGGCTCATCCGTTCAATCGCAGCCGTGCAGGGGCGCGTTGCCGAATGATGGTCGAGATAGATCAGGGCCATGGATACACCAGTGGATCGCCCGTGGCGATTTCGAGGTTGATCACCTCTTCGGGGCTTAAGCGTTTGAGGTGCATCACAATGGCGCGCAGTGAATTGCCGTGTGCGGCGATCAAGACGGTTTTTCCTTGGTCCAAATGGGGGGCAATCTCTCTCTGGAAATAGGGGATCGTCCGCGCTGCAGTCATGGCGAGGCTCTCCCCCTCGGGCGGCCGCGTGTCGTAGCTGCGGCGCCACAATTGCACCTGCTCCGCGCTGAATTGCTCTGCCGTTTCGGCCTTGTTCAGACCCTGCAATCGGCCATACATCCGCTCATTGAGTTCCCAAGCCGTGTAGACGGGGATCAGTTGCTCTTTGGCCTCTTCGCTATAGACATGGCCCCACTCTTCCAGCTTCCCCTCGCCCGGATGCAAAAAGACGGGGATCTTGCCGCTCCGATGGTGGAGCAAAGCGAGTGGAACCGTCATCTGGGCTCGGATCAGCGTCGAGGTGAAGATCAGATCGATCGGGATATCGGCGATCTTTTTTCCCGCTTCGAAGCATTCTCGATGCCCCTCTTCGCTCATCGGGATATCGACCCAGCCGGTAAAAAGATTTTTTTTATTCCAGATCGACTGACCGTGGCGCAAGAGGATCAATTTGGCTTTCATAGCTTGGCAGTTTAACAGAAAGGGAGATTCCTTTATACTGCTCTCACTTATGGAAAAGAAAAGATTGAGTAAGGCTTTAGCCGCTGCCGGGGTCGCCTCGCGGCGCGCCTGCGAAGAGTTGATTTTTGCCGGGCGCGTGCAGGTCAATGGGGAGACCATTCTCTTGCCCCAGCACCACATCGATTGGGACACCGATCACATCAACGTCGATGGGCAAAGCGTTAAAGCCGAGCAGAAAAAAATTTATTATATGATAAAAAAGCCGACTGGGTTTCACTGCACGAACGTGCGC
>CAYNWC010000077.1:0-5829 GCA_964400805.1 uncultured bacterium
TGCAGGTCTGGCCGTCGTTTGGCATTTATTGCAAAAAGGGCATGACGTGACCCTCTTTGACGAGAAGGGGATTGGGGGAGGGGCTTCGGGCGTTTCCACCGGCCTCCTCCATCCCTATCCGGGCAGGCATAAAGAGCCCGCCTGGCGCGCGGCTGAAGGGATCGAGGCTGCCTTAGAGCTATTGGAAGTCGCCAGCCAAGAACGACCCGTCTTTGAGAGAAACGGCATCTTGCGCCTCGCCCTGACAGAAGAGCAAAGAGACACTTTTGCCCACTATGGCACTTGGTTCGACAAGCCCCCAATACCCAATGCAGCCCCTCTTCCCGGCACCTGGATTCCCGAGGGGATCACGGTCTATTCCCGCCTCTATCTCGAAGGACTTTGGCGCGCCTGCCGCGGGGCCCGCTTCGAACAGCAGACCATCGCCTCGCTCTCCGACCTCCACGCTTTTGATCGCATTGTCCTCGCATGCGGCGCCTCGATCCTCCGCTTCGCGCCCCTTCCCGTGAAGTATACGATCGGACAGACGCTTCTCTGCCGCTGGCCCGAACGGATCCCGATGAGTCTCCTCTCCCATGGCCACATTACGCCGACCGAAGACCCCGAACTTTGCCAGGTAGGTTCTACCTATGAACACACTCCCGAACCCGATCCGCGGAAGGCCCGCGAACTTCTCGAAAAAGCCGCCCTTTTCTATCCCCCCGCCCGCGATTTCCAGATCGTCGAGATCCGTTCGGGCATTCGCGTTTCCCCTCTGCAAGGGTATAGACCTTTGGTGGAGAGGGTTAACGATAAGACTTTGGTAATTAGTGGATTGGGTTCTAGAGGGCTCCTCTACCACGCGTTGTTGGCCAAGAGCCTTGAGTTATAGACCCTAGTTCTATAAATCATTTTTGTGGTAAAATGTGAGCTATAGACTTGAGATTATCCTCTGAGGATTAATTGCTTGATGTCTGTCAGCTCGGCGCAGAGGTTTTGGAAAGAAGAGGCGAATGTCTGTTTGTCTCCTTCTTGACTTTGCAGAGTGGTAACAAAGTTGAGGGCCTTATTTAAGTCATCGAGAAATCCGTTGCGGTCCATGCCGGGGTTTTGTTTGACGATCGCGATCATGTTTTGCAAATCGGTTTTGATTTGGCCGAGGTCGGCAGAGATTTTAGTCCAATCGGGAGAGAGGCTTTGCAGTTGTGCCGCGATGTCCTCGAGAGGGTCTTGATTATTCCCTGCGATTTCCTCGTAAAGGGCTAACTCTTGTTGCCAAGCACTCGGTATTGGTTGTATTTGCATAAAAATCCTTATTGTAAAATTTTGACTAAAGATCGCTGAGGAGTTGATTGAGATTCGCTGTATTGAAATTCTGCAAGAGAGCCGCCGTGTCTTTTTGAAATTGGGCTGGATCTTTCGCGAATAGGCTCAACGCCTTCTCATACCCGGGGGTATTGAGCATCGTTTTTAACATCTTTTCGATTTCCGGATTTCCGGTTTGTTCGAATGCCTGAGTCAGAGATTCAAACTCCTTCAAAACATCCGCAGGATTTGTGTTTGCACCCATCCAGCTTTCTAGATCTTTCGCCCACTCGAAACAGGCAGGTAAGACGGACTGATTGCCCCCTAAATAGGCTTTGAGGTCTTGCAATAAGGCATTTGTTTCACCGGTAATTTCTTGAGAAGGGTCAGATACCGGCAGAGGAAAGGGGTCGTAGTCGGTGGAAGTAGCGATCTGCTCCAGTTCCGCTTGATGGGCATTTAAAAAGTTGTAAAGATTCTGAGCCGTTTGCTGATCTGGATTCTTTCTGAAGGCATTCAAAAGCGCTTCATACTCTTGCACTAAGAAAGAAGGATCGACCGGATGACTAGATCCAGTGTCAGTATAATTAGTAATTTTGTCTGTAATCATAAATAGTCGTAATCTCCTACCATCTATTATATATTAATTGGATATAAAAGTAAACATTTTATTTGAGGTGTAGGTTGCTCTGTAAGTCGCTAATATTTAGTATGTTATGGTTTTGTCTCAAAACCCTTCAATATAACCCAACCGCCCCCTATAATGAGGGGCTATGCAAGGAACTTTTTTGTTTTTGGGGACGAGCTCTTCGGCGGGTGTTCCCAAGATCGGCTGTGAGTGCGCAGTGTGTCGATCGACCGATCCGAAGAACCGGCGCTTTCGCCCGTCGGGATTGGTGCGAGTGGGGGGGCGGTCGCTATTGATCGATATCGGTCCCGATTTCCACGCCCAAGCATTGCGCTTTCAGATCCGCCATCTGGACGGCCTGTTGTTGACGCATACGCACTATGACCACATCGCTGGCATCGATGAGCTGCGCGTCTTTAATATCGCGCAAAAGAGGCCATTTCCCTGTCTTTTGTCTCAAGAGAGTTTTCGCGATTTAAAAAAGCGCTATTACTACTTCTTCGAAGAGGGAGAGAGCACGAAACTCAATTGCCAGGTGTTAGAGGGGGAGCGGGGAGAGGTGGAATTTCTGGGAGTGCGGCTCGGCCATTTCCGCTTTGCTCAAGATGTGATGGGAGTGACGGGATTCCGCTTTGGCGATTTGGCCTACGTTTCCGATATCAAGAAGTATGACGAGGCGATCTTTGAGGCGTTGCAGGGCGTGCGGACGTTGATCGTGAGCGCGCTGCGCCCGGAGCCGTCGCCTTTTCACCTGTCGTTTAAAGAGGCGGTGGCCTTTGCCAAGCGGGTGGGAGCGGAGAGAGCGTGGATCACGCATGTGGGCCATTTTCTGGATCACGAAGCGTTCAATGCGCTGTTGCCTTCGCAGGTGCGGGTGGCCTATGATGGGTTGGAATTGGAGTTTATGTGCACGAATTGACGCAAGAGCCAAAGGCGGGACAAGGACGCCTTCACGAGCTGGGACCGGAAGAACACCGGGCTCTGTTGGTGGGGACGTACAAAAAGGACAAGGAAGAGTGCCTCCAGCACCTCGCCGAATTGGAAAGTCTGGGGAATACGTATGGTTTGCAGACGGTGGTCCAGCTTGCCGTTCCGCTGAAGGCCTATGATGCGGGGATCTTCATCGGGAAGGGAAAGGTGGAGGAGATCCGCGCTCTGGCAGAGGAGCAGGGGTGCCGAGTGGTCCTCTTCGACGATGAGATCTCCCCCCAGCAGCAGCGGAATTTGGAAAAACTATTAGAGCGGGTGGTGATCGATCGGACCGAATTGATCCTGGGAGTGTTTGCCCAGCGGGCGCAGACGCGGGAGGCGAAGATCCAGATCGAGCTGGCGACGTTTAAGTACCAGATGCCCCGCTTAAGGCGTCTTTGGACCCACTTGCATCGGCAGCGATCGGGAGGCGCCAGTGGCGGCGCGGTGAAGGGTGAGGGGGAAAAGCAGATCGAACTGGACCGTAGGATCATCCGCCGTCAGGTCGATCGGCTCCACAAAGAACTCGAAGAGGTGAAAAAGCAACGGCAAACGCAGCGCCGCCTGCGCGAGCGGACGCGGATTCCGACGTTTGCGATCATCGGCTATACGAACGTGGGGAAATCGACTTTGATGCGGGCCTTGACGGACGCCGATGTGTTGGTGGAGGATAAGCTGTTTGCCACACTGGACCCGACGACGCGGAAGTTCATCTTGCCGAATAAGCAGCCGATTTTGTTGACCGATACGGTGGGTTTTATCCGAAAGATCCCCCACCAACTCGTCGCTGCATTTCGGGGGACATTGGAAGAGGCGGTGCAGGCCGATATTCTGCTCCATCTGGTCGATGTGAGCCATCCCCAAGCCGAAGCGCAGGCCGCGGCGACCTACGAAGTGTTGAAGGAGCTGGAGGCGACGAAACGTCCGATCCTCACGGTGCTCAATAAGATCGATCAGTGTCCCGATCGGATGATGGCTCGTCGGATACGGGTAAAGTATCCGAAAACGGTCGAGATCTCCGCCTTGAAGAAAGAGGGGTTCGATCTATTGCTCGAACAGATGATCCAGGAGATCTCGGCATTGCGTAAAGTGGTAAAGCTGCGCGTGCCGCAGAGCCACTATGCGCTGGTGACCGAAGTGATGCGGGAGGGAAAGGTGATATCGTGCGAATATGAAGAGAACGATATTTTATTGGAGATCGAGATCCCCCACCATCTCGAGCGAAAAGTAGCGCATTTCATTGTATGAATCTAAAAGCACTACCGGAACAAGAGCGGCCGCGCGAGCGGTTGGCGCAGCATGGGTCTGAGGGACTTTCAACCATCGAGCTGCTCGCGATTCTTTTAGGCCATGGGACGCAAGGGCGCTCGGTCCTCGAGTTGGCCGCCGATCTGCTCGCCCATTTTGGTTCGATCGGCGCCTTGGCTGAAGCCTCGTTGGAGGAGTTGAAGCAGGTGAAGGGGATTGGGGTGGCCAAGGCGATTCAGCTCAAGGCAGTCTTTGGCCTGCTCCACCGTCTGGAGCCGAAGAAGCAGGGGCTCCTCCTCGATGCGCCAGAAAGAGTCTATGCGTTGATTGGGCCAGAGCTCGCGCACCAAAAGGTAGAGATGCTGATGGTCGTGCTGCGCGATGTGCGCAAGTGCTGTCTGCATCGGGAGATCATCTCGAAAGGAACTCTGACCGAACTGTTGATGCATCCGCGCGAGATTTTTCACTTGGCGATTCGGCACCGGGCTCACAGTTTGATCGTGGCGCACAACCACCCTTCGGGCGATCCGACTCCCTCCACGCGCGATCTCGACATGACGAAGTTGCTCATTGCGGTGGGCAAAATGGTGGGGATCGAACTCGCCGACCATCTGATCATCGGATCAGACAGCTTTGTTTCTCTCTATCAAAAGGGACTTTTTTCTAGGTCGCAATACTGAAATAATCCCGAACGAGCAAAAGGATCCCACTCGTGAGCATCTGGATCCCGATCAAGCAGACGAGCATCCCGCCCAGCCTCTCGACGGCGACGAGTCCTTTTTGCCCCAAGATTTGCTTGATATAGGAGCCGAGCAGAAGGATGATCAGCGAGGGGACCCAGGCGACAAAAGCGGCTCCAGCGACGAAGAAGGGGTCTCCCGTCTCGTGGGCGTAGAGCATGACGGTCGTGATTGTCCCCGGGCCGGTGATCACGGGAATCGCGAGGGGAATGATCATCGGTTCATGAGTGGCTGCCTTTTCATGTCCATCCGCCTCTTCCGCGCGGGGGAAGATCATGGTCAACGAGATGAGGAACAACAGCACGCCCCCTGCAATCGCGATGATGGGGCGGGTGATGCCGAGAACCCGTAAAATCCCATCGCCGAAGAAGGTGAAGAGGAGCAAGAGGGCCAGCGCGATGAGGAGCTCGCGGGTGATGATTTTGAGCTGCCGCTTCTGGTCAAAGCGGGCTAGCATGGCCAAAAAGAGGGGAATTTGTCCGGTTGCGTTTAAGACGAAGAAGATCGCTGCCGCAATGGTAAAAAAACCAGCGTCGGGGGCAACATTCATAATCTCTCCTTGGTTGAATCGGTCTATCTTAGACTAAGACTTGGATTTTTGCAAAGAGCCTGGCATACTATTTCTCGATGAAGAAGTTTAAAGTAGTCACGTTGGGGTGCCGGACCAACCAGTATGAGTCGCAGGGCTACGCTGATCAGCTGCGGCAGATGGGCTATCGAGCCGCGGGGGAAGGGGAGTCGGCCGATCTCTGCATCGTCAATACCTGCACCGTGACCGAAGGGGCCGACAGCTCTTCGCGCCATCAGATCCGGGCTCTATTGCGCGAGCATCCGCAGGCCCAGATCGCTGTGACCGGTTGCATGGCCGAGAGCGCGCCCGACGCCCTCCTTCAACTCGACGCGCGGATCCAGGTTGTCCCCAATGCGCAAAAAGAAAATCTCCTCGAGCATGTGTTCCCG
>CAYNWC010000077.1:5839-6279 GCA_964400805.1 uncultured bacterium
GTGCAAGATGGGTGCAACTCTTACTGCACCTACTGCATTATCCCCTATGTGCGCGGCCGCTCCCGTTCCCGCTCCATCGATGAAATCGTCAAAGAGGTCCAAGGGCTCATCGCCAATGGCTATAAAGAAGTGGTTCTGACGGGGATCAACGTGGGCGATTTTGATGGGGGAGGGCGGCTCGCCGATCTGGTGCGTGCTGTCGATGCGATCCCGGGCCTCCATCGCCTCCGGATCTCCTCGATCGATCCCGACGAGGTGGACGAAGATCTCGCCGGCGCCGTCCTCGAGGGAAAAACCACCTGTCCCAGCATGCATATCGTCCTCCAAGCGGGCTCCAATGTCATTTTAAAGAAAATGAACCGCAAGTACACTCGGCAGATTTTCATCGACACCGTAGAAAAAATGGTGCGAAGGGAACCCGACTTTACCGTCACTACCGA
>CAYNWC010000078.1:0-6152 GCA_964400805.1 uncultured bacterium
CGATCTTTCGATTCCGACTCCCAAGGATAGGGAGCCCGGGGAATGTGAGCGGGAGGAGGAATGGGATAGAAGAGATCGCCCTGGTTGCGGTAAATGGGCTCGGCTAGGCAGTTGAGCCGCCGGATCTTCTCCTTCTCCGATTGCTCCATACGGGAACAGCTGGCGAGAAGAAGAAGTGCGATTAATTGCCATTTCCGTATAGTCCGGCTTGAGAGCAAAAACATGTCCGATACCCTTTATTTAAACGCAATTTTAAGAAATATCTCCGATGCAATTATCTTTGTCAATCTAGAAGGGACAGTGACGATTTTGAACGATGCCGCACAAAAGCTACTGAAAGTGAAGGCCGAAGGGGTTCTGTCCAAGAAGTTCTGGGAGTCCTTTGCCGATGAGGCGTTCGGCTTTTCGATGCGGGAGGCGCTGAAGTTCGGCATTTGCCATAAGCTGTTATACCGAAAAGAGATGGAGATTTCAACAGCATTTGTTTATGAAGGGCCAAAGCCTCATCATGGGATGATTGTGGCGCTGCGCGATATCAGCGAAAAGCAAAAGCTTCAGTGGATTGCGAATCGGAACGACCGAATGAAGGAGCTGGGAGAGATGGCCGCTACGGTGGCGCATGAGATCCGCAATCCGCTGGGAGGGATCCGGGGCTATGCGTCGTTGCTCTATCGCGATTTGGAGGGAGAGAAGAACTTGCAGGAAATGGCAGGTTATATCATCGAGGGGACCAAGTCGTTGGAAAAGGTCGTAAGCGCTGTGCTCAATTACTCGAAACCCGTTCAGATCCAACTGCAAACGATGGAGCTGGGGGCCTATTTGAAACAGATCGGGAAGTTCATCCGGGTCGATCCGGCGTTCCCTTCGAATGTGCGGATGGCTTTCCACATTCCCGATGCGCCGTTGCTGGCGCCGATCGATCCGGAAGCTTTGAAGGGGGCTCTGTTGAATCTGACCTTCAATGCCTTCCAGGCGATGCCGCAGGGAGGCGAATTGTCGATCTCGCTGCTGAAGCGGGAGAGTTACTGCGAGATTGCGATCGCCGATACGGGAGTGGGAATGGAAGAGGAACTGTTGCAGCATCTTTTTTCTCCGTTCTTCACGACCAAGCAGAAGGGGAATGGATTGGGACTGGTGGAAACGCAAAAAATCGTCCAGGCTCACTTTGGGTCGATTGGAGTCCGCTCCCAGCCGGGCAAGGGAACCACCTTCACGCTGACACTGCCACTGAAAAGGTAAGATATGATTGAAAAAGTGCTTGTGATCGACGATGAACCGCTGATGCTCCGCTTCGTGGCGGAGGCGCTGAAGCGGCTCGGAAAAGAGGTAACGGGGGCTGAAAATGGAGCGGAAGGGATCCGGCTGCTCGAGACAGAGCCGTTTGACCTGGTGATCACCGATATGAAAATGCCGCTAAAAAACGGCCTCGATGTATTGAAGGCGGCCAAAGAGGCGCATCCCGGCCTGTTGGTGATCTTGGCTACCGCGCATGGGACGATCGAGTCGGCGGTCGAGGCGATGAAGCTGGGGGCTTTCCACTATCTGATCAAGCCCTTTTCTCCCGAGGCGCTCGAGGGGGTTCTGGAGAAAGCGGAAGAGCACGTGCGATTGGTGAAGGAAAACCGCTTCTACAAAGAGGGTGCGAAGTATCCGCTCTTAGTCGCCCAAAGCCCGGCGATGAAGCGCATTTTGCAGGATCTAGAAAAGATCGCAAAAGCGCACGCGAGCGTCTTCATCACCGGTGAGTCAGGAACGGGCAAGGAGGTGATCGCAGGGGCGATCCATGAGCTCTCGGCTCGTTCTCAATACCCTTTCATCAAAGTGAATTGCGCGGCGATCCCCGAGACGCTGCTCGAATCGGAATTCTTTGGCCACGAGCGGGGCTCCTTCACGGGCGCCCATACGAGAAAGACGGGGCGTTTTGAACTCGCTGACAAAGGGACCCTTCTCCTCGACGAGGTGACGGAGATCCCACTCGTTTTGCAGCCCAAGCTGCTCCGAGCTATCCAAGAGCAAGAATTCGAGCGGGTCGGAGGGACAAAGCCGATCAAAGTCAATCTCCGCTTTTTGGCCACTTCCAATCGGAACATGCAAGAGGCGATCGAAGGGAAGGTATTCCGCGAAGATCTCTTTTACCGACTCAATGTGGTCCCCATTCAGATTCCTCCGCTGCGGGAACGGCGCGAAGATATCTTGCCGCTCGCCCACCACTTCTTGGAGCGCTTTTGCGCCGAAAATCACAAGCCGCTGAAAACGTTCACTGAAAGAGCGAGCAAAAAATTGGTTGATTATCCTTGGCCGGGCAACGTGCGGGAGCTCGCGAACATCATCGAGCGGACGGTCGTCCTCGATTTCGACCCTGTCATCGACAGCGAACACCTCTACCTCGATTCTTCCGTTGTGGCGCCGAAAGAGCTGAAGAAAGGGATCACACTGCATGAGATGGAAAAGCAATTGATCTTAGAGACGTTGGAAGCGAATTGCCAAAATCGGACAAAAACGGCAGCCCGTTTAGGGATCAGTGTGAGGACTTTGCGCAATAAACTCTACGAATATGGCGAACAGCCGGATTAGAAGCTGTCTGCGATCGTTTGATTTGAAAGGCAATTTGATTTTTCGATGATTTTTAATTTTGGAGAACGAAGACGACTTGAATAAAGTCGGCGAAGTTCGAAAAATTAAAAAGCGCGAAAAAGGAATTGCAAGGCAAATTAAAAAGATCGCAGACAGCTTCTTAGACGAGGACCCACTCCTCTTTCCGATCTTCTTCTTTCTCCCGTTTTTTGCGGATTTGTCCGAAATGGAGGATATCCCCCCTCTTTTTAAAACAAACTTCAAGCCCTACTTCCAAACAGGCGCGATGTAATGTATCTCGATTTTCCTGTTTGATCTCTCTGATATTTCTCCAGTCTATCTCCGTTTGCTCCACGCTGTCTAAGTCATCTAAAGAAGAGCGCAAAGCCGCATCTTCAAGGAGCGATTTGAGACCTTCGATATCCCCTGAAGGATCGGTTTCTAATTTTGCAAGGATCTGTTCTCGCCGAAAAAAGTCTCGGAGGGCCTCCTTGACGATTTCTACACGCGGCCATCGATCGCAGATCGGCTTTGTTAAAGGAATGAGAGAGGGCAATGCCTCATCTTCCATATAATAATCGGAATTTTTCTGGAAATTCTCCCAAATCGCTCGCGCCTTCGCCAGTTCGGGGTGCGCGGAGGGTGCGCTCTCTTCCCAATCGGGAATATAATTTTCGACCAAATCGGAAAAAGGGGCCAACTGATCCTGCGGGATGATCCATTTAACCGGCAGAGACTGCACCTCCTTTTTAAAAATTTCCTCTCCTAAACGGATCTTGACAACCCGCAACGGGATCACTCGATCGCTAAACTCTTTGCGAAGCGATCTTTTTAGATCGGACCGTCTGATAGCCGCTTCCACAAAAGGGCCAAGGGCTCGCTTCAATTCGTCTCTCTGCTCCTCCTCGGTAATGCCCCCAATCCAAATCGACCGCTCTTTCAGATGGATCTCAACTGAACCGGTACCTGAATAGCGCTGGCGTTCGGGCACTATTGGCGTGGGCGGCCGAATGATGAACTCTTCATGTGTATATCCTGCGACCGTCATTGCCACACCTCTTGATATTTCAAGGCGAGGGCGAGCCACTGTTTCCAAAACAGAGGGGCATCAGCCTTCAACACATGATAGATGTCATAAAACAGAAACAAAAAGGCGTCTTCCTCTTTGAGCTCAAACTCCGCTAAAGCGGCCGATCCCCTCTTTTGACCCGCCAAAACGCGCAAGTGATCGATGAGGCGCGCAAGACTCTCTTTGAGGAGATCCATGTGGATCCGGATCGTCTCTTCCGCATTCGCCGGCATCCGGGCGCTGGTAATCCGTTCGTGAACGTCCCTCCGGAGCTCTCGCTCCTCAAAACCAGCCACAACCTCGGCGAGCGGCACGTACTCGATCCCCTTGAACCCGATTCCCCCTTCAGTCGTGTTGATGAAACGCACTGCGGGATGTTTTTTCGCGTAATGAGAGAGGCTCGCCGACTCCATGACCCAGCGGACGGCTGTGTAGACCGATCGGCCGTTTCGATCTTTGCGCTTCAAGATCCGGTCGGCCGCCGATTTTTCTCGGTCGATTTCCTGAAAGGGCAACTCCCCCTCTTCCGTAACGCCTGCAGCGTAGCGCCTCTTTCCCGTATAGGCCATATCCACGCCATTGAGAAGGATCGGATTGCAGCCCAAAAATTGCGCCCAGGCAACGCAGATCGACGTGACCGAGATCGATTCGGGAGAGAGCTCCTCTCCTAAGAGACGCTCAGTGAGGCCGAGTTCCTCCTCGATCCAGAGCTCGGGGGCGCCGCCCACGCCGCTTCGCATCTACCCAAAGGGGCCATTGCACGTCTGGAAAATGGCGGGATGGACGCGCGTCGAATAGAGGAGCGGCACCTCAAAGGCAAAGCTATTTCTCAGGCGGCGATACTCCTCTAAGTTCGGATCGATCGCCATTCCAAAGTGGGGTAAAACGCCCTGCGAACTCAGAGCGGCAAGGGTCGATCCACCGGCGATGATCAGAGCTTTCTTTTCTAAGCCGCTTAAACAGGCCATCGATTGTTGCAACGAAGGGCCTGCTCCGCAGACGATGGCAGGGACATTCGCAAAAGCGCCTCGGAGCGCATTGGCGTAGAACGAATGGGGCAACTGCTTCACATTCTCGACGAAATTGCAAAACGGCTGATACCCGTGCAGCCGATCGAGATAGAGCGCGTTGGAAAGGGCGGTTTTGCGGAGCAGCTGGAGGCGAAGGCGTCGAAAACGGCCCGTCCGATAGGAGGGAAGAGCTACCACTTCGACCCGCTGGCGGGGAAAGCGGTTGGCAAGCCCCTCGATACTTTCTTTGGTGAGAAGTTCCAAATGGATCTGCGGATGAGAGAGGATCTCCATCGCCTCGGGGCGGTGGAGAAAAGAGGCGATGATGCCGGGTTGATCCTCGAGAAAAACCAAAAGGCGATCGGGTTGTTGGAGCCATTCTTTGCATTGGAAATAGGCCGATCCCCTCCCCAATCCATAGACATAGAGCACTTCGGCTTTCTCGATCTGCATGGGAGGTAGCGACTCCTCAAAAGGCTCCCTCTCCTCCCACGTGCTGATCCTCAAGCCCAGTGCGGGAAAGCGCTCCATGAGCAGGCTGGCCGCCTCGCTATACGTAGACGAGTTTTTTCCCATCCCAAAATCCCTCTTTTTCAACCCACCTATTTTCGAATCGATCCCACGCCTTTTCTCGATATTCCGTATCGCTCCAAATCGCCTCGACCTGCAGCTCTCCACTCTCGTCCCACCGGCGTAAATTGAACCGCGCGCCGTCGAGATATTCGATCTCTTCGATCAACGCGCCCTTTTTGCTAAAACGGCGATGGAGGCCCACCGGTTTTCCGTGCGCGTAATGTCCTTCATCGAGCAACACTTCGCCCGCACTCCACATCTGATCCAGTCCGTGCCGCGCTCCTTTTTCGAATGTGCACCTCCGTTTCAACTGGCCATTCGGCCAATAGAGAAGAACCTCCCCCTGCAACCGTCCCTCTTGATAGCGCTCCAAGGTCTTCAGCGTCCCCTCTTCGTAAAAGTACTCTCTCTGAGTCTCCTCGCTAGCGCAATAGAGCGCGCCGCTCGGATAGTATAAACGTTCCATGTTCCTCAATCACTTGTTGAAAAAAGAGCTGTCGATGCACCGCCATGTTTTGATCGGAAGGGATTTCCCGTTCAAAGAGGGGCTTCCAAATCTGCCAAAGAGGGGCCAACAGCTTCTGATAGACGATTTCCTCCTCACTCACTTCCTGTTGACAGCGGCGCAGGCTCGCCTCCCATTCTTCCCAGCGATCGCCCGGTTGGACCAGTGGCAATCGCTGGACCTCCTCATGCACCCGCTTCCTCAAGTCCCACTCCCTCTCCCAACGCAACTCCCCCAAAGAGATCCTCGGCAGCGCCAAAATCCCCCCCTCTGTCGCATTGAACCAATTCCTCCCCCGCCCCTTCTCTTCCGTCCAACGCGCGGCCATAAACCAAAAGCCCTGGGTCCAACTGTATCCAACAGGCACAAGTCCCACAGTATAAGACGCATCCAACTTAGAAAACTTTAGCACCCGCAAAAA
>CAYNWC010000079.1:0-6098 GCA_964400805.1 uncultured bacterium
TAAAGTGCATCATATCTACGATACCCTTCTCGCTATCTACGAAATCGCCGAGAAAAACAATGAGTCGACCCACGCCGCGGCTCTTTCCTTAGCGGAGTATCGGCTCAAGTATGGCATTGGCAAGCGGGTCATTCCTCCCACGTTTCATCATAGCGCAGATTGATGGAAACACTCCTCGCTATCTTCCGCAAGCAGGTGACCGATTCGATCGCGCACGCCTTCGGCGAGGCCCTATCTGCGGAGGAGAGGAGCGCCGACATAGCGCCTTGTCTGCAAGAGGAGTTTGGCCATTATCAGTGCAATAGCCCTTTGCGCCTCTCCAAAGTCCTCAAGCAAAATCCCCGGGCGATCGCTCAAAAGATCGTCGATCACTTCTCTTCCGATATGTGTTCTAAGGTGGAGATCGCTGGCCCTGGATTTATCAACTTCACTCTGGCCCCTTCCTTCCTCTCATCCCAATTACAGCAGCAATTAAATGACCGGTTTTTAGGCGCTTGTCCTCCTAAAGAACGGCAAAAGATCATCGTCGAATTTTCCTCTCCCAACATCGCTAAAGAGCTCCATGTGGGTCATATTCGCTCCACCATCATCGGCGATTGTTTAGCTCGTCTTTTTGAATTTCTCGCTCAAGACGTTCTCCGCTTGAACCATCTGGGCGATTGGGGCACCCAATTTGGCATGCTGATCGCCTATATGAAGGATTTCTGTCCCGCTGTTCTTAGTGGCCAACAAGCCACCGATCTCGAGTCGTTGATGAACTGGTATCGAGCGGCCAAAAAGCGATTCGATGAAGACGCCGACTTCAAAACCAACGCCCAAAAGGAAGTGGTCCAACTCCAAGCGGGCAATCCTTCTACCCTCCATGCTTGGAAGCTCATCTGCGATGTTTCGCGCCGGGGATTCCAAGAGATTTACGACTTGCTCAATGTCCGGATCATCGAGCGAGGCGAGTCGTTTTATAATCCCTTTCTGAAAGAAGTGGTCGAGGAACTCGATCGAAAAGGGCTTGTCGTCCTTTCCGACGGAGCCAAGTGTATCTATCTCGAAGGCTTTCAAAACCGCGAAGGAGAGCCTCTCCCCCTCATGATTCAGAAGTCGGATGGGGGCTACAACTACGATACCACCGATCTCGCAGCCATCCGCCACCGCATTTTTGTCGAGAAGGCCGACCGGATCATCGTCGTCGTCGACAACGGCCAATCGCTCCACTTCCAGATGATCTTTGCCGCTGCGGAAAAAGCGGGTTGGCTCGATCGGAACCGCGTAGAAGTGGATCACGTCGCCTTTGGCCTCGTCCTTGGCGCCGATGGGAAGAAATTCAAGACCCGTTCTGGGGAGACTGAAAAGCTCATCGATCTACTCACTGAAGCCATCGATCGCGCCCGCGCTATCCTCATAGAAAGGCTACCCAATGCGCCCCAAACAGAAATCGATCATCTCGCTCGCGTTCTCGGCATTGGCGCCGTCAAATACGCCGACCTCTCTTCCTTGCGCACCAAGGACTACACTTTTAGCTATGACCGGATGCTTCGCTTTGAAGGGAATACTGCCGTCTTCCTTCTCTACGCCTATGTTCGCATCAATGGAATCAAGCGGAAAACCCATGCCGACATGGCCCATGTGCTCTCCCACCACAAAATCGCCCTCCATCACCCGACCGAAATCGCTCTTGGCGTCCATCTCCGTCGCTTCGGCGAGATCTTGGAGATGATGGCGCGCGATCTTCTTCCCAACCGCCTCACAGACTATCTCTATGAGCTCGCTGACAAGTTCAACGCCTTTTTCCGCGACTGTCGTGTAGAAGGCGTGCCCGAAGAAGGGAGCCGCCTCGTTCTCTGCGAACTCACCGCCCGCATTCTCAAGCAAGGGCTCGCAATTCTCGGCCTCGAAACCGTAGACAAGATGTAATATTAAGGGGAATCATCCTTAAAGATAGTTGCCTCCTTCTTACGGGCAATAGCCATTTTCTCGAGCTTACGTAGAATATTTTCCCAGTTGTCGGCTATTGAAGAAGGGCGGCGTGGTGTTTTTGAGCCGTAATTCAGTTGATTCTCTAAATGGGAATAAACCTCACGGGCTTGCTCAGCTGAGTCGAACTTTAGATGAATCAGTCGAGGGGTTTGGCTGGGATCGGAAGACATTGTAAATCTCCAGCGCAAAGAAGAAAGAGTGAAGGTAAGTTTTGGATTCGTATCTATATACTTTTGAAATGTCTCTTGAATTTTTTGCGAATAAGAATTGTCTGAACACTCAATGAAAGACAACTCTTTTTCTAAGCCAAAAATGGGGAATCCATTCACGGTCGGACAATAGATCATATTGCGGGCGGGAGAATGAACAGCGCTCATAGGGATCCTCTTAAAAAAATGAAGGAAAATCTTACAAGATTCTAAGGAAAAATCGCAAAGGTTTTGCTGCTCATGCCGGGCTCTTCGCGGGCGAGGCGGGGCACGGCGTAGCCGGAGAGGGTTTCTTGCGCCTGGCGGATGAGGGAGGCGGCCCGTTCGGGGGGGACTTGGAAGTGGCCGGCGCCTTGCACGGGATCGAGGTGATGGAGGTAGTAGGGAACGATGCCGTGATTGACGAGCGTCTGTAGCAGAGTCCGGAGCGTTTCTTCGTCGTCATTCACTCCTTTGAGAAGCACAGATTGGTTGAGAACGGGTATGCCGAGTTTTTGGATTTTCTTCAGGGCGAAGAGGACGTCGGTGTCGAGTTCGCGGGGGTGATTGACGTGAACGATGAAGAAGATTTGTTTAGAGTAGGAGGCAAGGAGGCGGAGAAAGGAGTCGTCGATCCGTTCGGGGATGCCAATGGGAAAGCGGGAGTGGAAGCGAAGGCGTTTGATGTGAGGGATGGCGTCGAGGGCAGCCAGGAGGGGGGAGAGCGTCGCGTCGTCGAGAGAGAGGGGATCTCCGCCGCTGAGGATGATTTCAGAGAGAGAGGGGTCTTGCGCGATATGGGCGAGTTCGGCCTCGAAGCCCTTTTCCTCGGTCTCATAGGGGAAATTTTGCCGGAAGCAAAAGCGGCAATTCATCGCGCAGGCTTTGGTGGTGACGAGGAGGGCTCGCCCCGGGTACTTATGGAGCAATTTGGGGGTTTCTCGAAAAGAGGTGTCTTGGACCGGGTCTGCGGAGAAATGGATATTCGGTTCGAGCTCCTGGACCAGGGGAAGGAATTGACGGAGTATGGGGTCGGCGAGGGTGTTTTTCTCGATTTTAGCTGCTAGCCGTTCGGGGAGATTGAGAACAAAGCGGGGGCGCGCTAGAACCTGACTTCGTAAATCGGGAGAGAGCTCGAGAAAATCGAGAAGTGGCTCTATCCTGACGAAGTTCTTTTTTTGAATTTTTCGCCAAAGAGGAATGATCATAGGAAAAAACCCCTAGCTGCAATGCAACCAGGGGTAAAGATTACAGAACTGATACTTCAGTCGCTTCTGGACCCTTACGGCCAGGACCTTCAACATACTCGACCTTCTGCCCTTCGTGGAGAGAACGGGCATCGCCAAGCACATTGTTTGCATGGACGAAGATGTCTTTCCCACCATTGTCGGGGGTGATAAAGCCGAAGCCTTTTTGTGAGTTAAAAAATTTAATTGTGCCTTTTGTTTTTGCCACTAGTCTCTCCTTGGTGTTACTCTGTTAGCCCTTTTAAGGGGGGTTAAGAGAGACAATATACAGGATTTGCGATTAAAATTAAGCAGGAATTTCATTTAAAAGATTCTGGAGGGGATTTTTTCCCTTCTCGCCGCCCTTTTTGGGGAGGGAGATGCGGGTGATATCGGCGCCGAGCGAGGTGAGTTTATTCACGAGGTCTTCATAGCCTCTGTCGAGGTAGTCGACGTTGGAAATGGTGCTCACGTCGGGGACGAGAAGGGCGGCCATGACGTAGGCAAAGCCCGCCCGCAGGTCGGGGATAGAAATATCTTTGGCTTTGAGAGGGGTGGGTCCTTTGACGACCAGACTATGATGGTGATCGCTGGAGGCAAAGCGGCACTGTTTGCCGCCGAGGCATTGGGTGAAGAGCTCGATATCGGCCCCCATCTCCTTCAGAACATGAGTATAGCCGAAGCGGTTCTCATAGACAGTCTCATGGATGACAGAGGGGCCGCGGGCTTGGGTCATGAGAACGACAAACGGTTGCTGCCAATCGGTCATGAAGCCGGGATGCACATCGGTTTCGAGATGGAGGCCGCCGCACAGTTCCTGTTCGTAGAAAAATTCGATGCCGTTTTGCTTAACCTGAAATCCCCCGCCGATTTCGCGCAGGCGGTTGAGAAAGGCAATCATGTTGAGATGTTCCGCCCCTTCGATGAAGATGCGCCCTTTTGTGCTGATGGCAGCCATGGCATAGGAGGCCACCTCGTTCCGGTCGGTCAAGACGGTATGTTCCACTTCGTGAAATTGGTGCGCTTGTTGGATGCAGATCGTCCGATCGGCATCGACCATGATGTTGGCTCCTAGTTTTTGGAGGAACAAAATCAGATCGATGATTTCGGGCTCGATCGCTGCGTTCTTGATCAGCGTCGTCCCTTTGGCGCGAACTGCGGCGAGGATAGTATTTTCGGTAGCTCCTACCGAGGGATAATTGAGGGTGATGATCGCTCCTTTCAACCCTTGGTGCGCCTGTGCGAAGTAAGCGCCCTCTTTTTTCATTTCTCGGTATTCGATCCGGGCGCCGAGCTTTTGCAAGGCATGGATATGGAGATCGACTGGGCGGGAGCCAATGAGATCGCCTCCAATGGTCGGTACGATGATGTCTTCATCTGTGCGTCCCAACAGAGCCCCAATCATCAAAATCGGAATGCGATTCGATCCCGAATAGCGTTGCGGGACATAGGAGGTCTTCAATTCGGCAGTGATGATTTCGAGGATTTTATTTTTTTTGTCCCACTTGATCTCGGAGCCGATCTCTTTGCAGAGATTGACGGTGATTTCGACATCGCCGATGTTCGGCACATTGTAAAAGGTGCATTTTTTGTCGGAGAGGAGCGAGGCGACGAGCAATTTAGTCATCGCGTTTTTAGCGCCCGCTGCTTTGATTTGTCCGTTGAGCGGCTTGCCCCCTTTGATCTTCAACACATCCATATGCACCTCTTTTTTTTATTTTACACCGAACGAGAAATTTGACAAAGGATGTTGCGTGAGAAAGAGGTATCATTCAGGCGGCTGGGCAGAAGTCCTTGGGAAGAATGTGTGTAAAAGAGCTGCTTCGTGGGCATTTGCAGAGCAACCCAACTCATGGTTTTGCGCGCATTGATCTCCACAATGGGATGGAGTCGTTTTTTCCCTTGCCATAGATAGATAAATGCGTCGATGCCGAGAGGACCGGAGTAACCGAGCTGTTCGATTTTCTTCACGAGAGGTTGGGCGATGGCGAGATGTTCTTCAAGAGCCCAACTCTCCACAGTTCCCTGAAAGGTTCCTTTGTAGGTGCCATTGGGTTCGTTTTCAAACAGAGTGACACCGAGCAACTGTCCTTCATTCCACTGCGTGCTAAAGTCCAAAATTCTTTCCACCCACGGCTCTCCAATTAACGGACAAATGTAAAGCCGCTTTACATTGGGCTGCAAATGGCCATTGCCGGCGGTGCCAAAGGGGGTTTTTAGGATCTTGGGGTCGGGAGTTTTTTCAATCCAGGCTTTCACATCTTGAGGTGTCATGAGCAGTTCGGCGCCGGGGAGTTTGGGCGATTGGGTGAAGGAGAAGACTTTCGAATTGATCTGGCGAATTCGTTCCCAATCGGGAAGGCGATAGGGGATTTGATGGGTTTTCGCCCAAGAGGCAATGGCCTGAGAGGGACCCCAGTGGGCAATGGGTAGATGGGAAGGGGG
This sequence comes from uncultured bacterium, assembly GCA_964400805.1. Lineage (GTDB taxonomy): Bacteria > Chlamydiota > Chlamydiia > Chlamydiales > SM23-39 > REEB52. The sequence continues at coordinate 5,831 of CAYNWC010000079.1, forward strand.
ATTGTCGAGGAGACAGAGGCGAGGGTCGGGATGGTCGGGCAGGTCGGAAACGGCGATCCGGTCATCGGGACCGGCGTAGAGAAGGGGAAGGAACTGGAGTTGCATGACGATAGGATGAGAGCGAATCCAGGCTTGCAGGGGGCGCTGGGTGGGGCGTTCGAGCTCTTTTTCAAAGAAAGTGTTGCAGATGTGGAGTTGCGACATTTAAGGGTTTTTGTGGCATAATGATCCCACTATGCAAACAGATATGCCTATTTTTCAGATCGGA
>CAYNWC010000080.1:0-679 GCA_964400805.1 uncultured bacterium
GGCGGCGACGACTTCGACAACGTGATCATCCATTGGATGCTCGACGAATTTAAGAAAGAAAATGGCATTGATCTCTCCAAAGACAAGATGGCGCTCCAGCGCCTGCGCGATGCGGGGGAAAAAGCTAAAGTTGAGCTCTCTGGCGTTATGACCACTGAGATCAACCAGCCGTTCATCACTATGGACGCGAGCGGCCCGAAACACTTGGCCCTCACGCTCACTCGAGCCAAACTCGAAAGCCTCACCCATGCCCTCATCGAACGGACCGTCGGTCCTTGCCAAAAGGCGATGAAGGATGCCGGCCTTTCGAATGGCGATATCGGCGAGGTAATTCTCGTCGGTGGGATGACCCGAATGCCTGCAGTTCAGCAGAAGGTGAAAGAGATCTTTGGTCGCGAGCCGCACAAAGGGGTTAACCCCGATGAAGCGGTCGCCATTGGCGCCGCCATCCAGGGCGGGATTTTCGCCGGCGACGTCAAAGACGTCCTCCTTCTCGACGTCGTTCCCCTCACCCTCGGCATCGAGACGCTCGGCGGCGTCATGACGCCCCTCATCGAGCGGAACACGACCATCCCCTCGCAGAAAAAGCAGGTCTTCTCTACCGCTAGCGACAATCAGCCCGCGGTGACCATTGTCGTCCTCCAAGGGGAGCGTCCCATGGCCAAGGACAACAAGGAGA
>CAYNWC010000080.1:689-2008 GCA_964400805.1 uncultured bacterium
ATCTCTCCGACATTCCTCCTGCGCCGCGCGGCATGCCCCAAATCGAGGTTGCCTTTGACATCGACGCGGACGGCATCCTCCATGTCTCTGCCAAAGACAAACAAAGCGGCAAAGAGCAGAAGATCAAGATCGAAGCCAAGTCGGGCCTCTCCGATGCTGAGATCAAGCTGAAGGTCAAGGAAGCCGAGCTCCATGCAGAAGAAGACAAGCAGCGTAAAGAGCAAGTGGAAGTGCGCAATGAAGCGGACGCCCTCGCTTTCCGCGCCCAGAAGTCGCTCGACGAGTACAAGGACAAGCTCCCTGCTCCCGTCGTCTCCGACATCCAAGGCTGCATCGATAGCGTGAAGAAAGCGCTCCAAGGCGAAGACTCTGCGCTCATCAAGGCAAAAACCACCGAGCTCCAAACGCGGATGCAGAAAATCGGCGAAGAGCTCGCCAAAGCGGGTCAGCAGACCCAAGCGGATCCCTCCCCTAAAGAGGCGAAGCCCGACATCGAAGACGCCGAGGTAGAGATCCTCGACGACGAGAAAAAGTAAGTCCATCCTCGACCCCGGTCTCTCGACCGGGGTTTTTTTTTGTTAAAATTTTTCTTTCACAGAAATACGCAGTTGAGATATACGTTACGCCTCTTTGAAACTTCTTAACCCAATGAGGCTTATATGGCATCTGCAGTTTCCACCCCAATTTCCTCCTCTTTTCCAAATTTAGGAGTTATATCGAGTGCGGAGCAGTACGCAACAATAATAAAAGAAACTGATAAGGAAGGCGCTCAACATACTTACCATTGTGAGATCCGGGACGAGTTGCTGGGAAAGATACCGGATTTTCAGAATTGGGCAAAATCAGTAAAGCTCTTGAAACAAGCAGAGATCACCCCAGAAGTAGAAAGCGCATTTCGAGAAAGGCTTAGAGAGTATAATGGTTTTCGCAAAAGTCGCGATGAAATAGCTAGAATCATTGAAGTTTTTAAGAAAAATATCAGCAAACTCCATATTCCTGATTACGACATTGGTACCTTACAGACCATAGTAAGACTTGGAGCAAACATTGGCGGTATCAAAACACGCCACGATGACATTGAAGGACAGAAACGAAGGCTGGAGGGACAACAAAATCTATTCACCATACTCTATAGTGAAGTGAAACCCAAGCTCTATGAACTAAAATGCACGCTGGAGCCTTTTGCAAAGGTTCGATCCAATAGTTGGGGGATTGCTATAGGCTACACCCCATATGTGGACGCAGCTCTCAAGGAACTTTTCCCAGAAGTAGAAGAGGTCAATCCTCCTCCACCCGCGGCTACGGAAAGTAAACAAGAA
>CAYNWC010000080.1:2108-6086 GCA_964400805.1 uncultured bacterium
AACCAGAAGCCAAAGCAGCCACCGCCTAAAACAGACCATCAAGGCAGGATCAGTCACTCACTGATCCTGCCGTAACACTAAACAATGAGTTCGGAGACAGTACTTGCTACAATCAGTCCCTCGACTGCCTTAAAATGCCTATCATACGAACAAAGAACGCATCCATTTTCTAAAGCCTGTGCGGCAATCCATATGTCATTAGAAGGGATCGGGTTTCCTTTCTTTCTTAATAAGGCATAGACTTGGCTGTAAAAGTTAGCTGTATCTATAGTGAGAGAAAGCAACCTAATCCTCGAGGATTTGAGGAACCGTTGCAATTCATCTCGATTCTTTTTAGTCTTATTTCCCCATTCAAACCCACCTAATAATTCCCCAATAACGATAGGACTCATTGCTACCCTTTCTGCATGTTGAATGACTTCGATAATCGCTTTATCATCCTGCATAAAAGCTGTATATGCATTTGTATCAAGCAATACTGGTCTCATTTCCACAAATCCTGATCAATTTGTTCAAAAGCTCGAGTATTCTCTTTGAACATCTCTCCCTCAGCAACAGACCATGAACCTGCCAATGAGTCTAAGTCGTGGTGGATGGTTTTTTCGCAGACAAACCCAAGCCCTCTTTCAATCATTTTTAATACTAACGCATTTACGCTGGTATGCAATCTTTTAGCTTCTTGTTTCAACTGAGCCATAACTTCCGAAGGGATGCCCCTCAAATTAAAGTTTGACGTAGACATAGCGCGCTCCTATTCAGTGGTACCTTTATGGTATCATTGAATGATATTAACCCGCAAGAGATGGGGACTTATCTTGCTGAGCCTGAAGTTACAGCAGCTTCCTCCAAGAGCCTTTTCTGCAAATCCATAGCCTCTGGGCTATGCAACGCCTCCCGCAAAGAATCAACGACGGGAATCGGCCGAATCCCCTCTTTCGCCTTTAAGATCCGCGCCACGCTTGCATCCAATTCATCGAGATCGAGAATACCCGAAAGATAAGCCTCTTTCAACGCCTGGAAGGCGCGAGGGATTGTGTCGCGAAGAATCGCATCGATGTTGGGAGCGATGTGATCGCCATAGAGGAGAAGGTCGCAGCCGGCTCGGCGGGCCAGGATGGCGATCTCCTCGGGAGTGTAGGCGGAGAGCGCTTCCATATTGAGGGCATCGCTGATGATGAGTCCTTCAAAGTGCCACTCGTCGCGGAGGATGCCGGTCAGGCATGCGCGAGATAGCGAGGCGGGATAGAGGGGATCGAGAGCGGGGACGAGGAGATGGGCGGTCATGAGGGCGGGGATCCCTTCGGCGACGAGTTGCTTGAAGGGGATGAATTCGAGCGCTTCGAGCCGCGCTCGCGAGTGGGGAATGAGGGGAAGCGCCCGGTGGGAATCGACGTGGGTGTCGCCATGGCCGGGGAAGTGCTTGGCGCAGGAGAGGAGGCCGGCGGATTGGAGGCCGCGGGAGACGGCAGAGGCGCAGGCGGCGACGCGATGGGGATCATCGCCAAAGGAGCGGGCGCCGATGATCGGATTGGCGGGGTTGTTGTTGATATCGGCGACGGGGGCGAGGTTGAGGTGGATGCCAACGAGGTGGGCCTGTTGCCCGATGGTTTGTCCTAGTTGGAAGAGGAGATTGAGATCGAGGGCGCCGAGGGCTTGATTGCGGGGAAAGGCGAGGGTGTCAGACATCCGCATGGCGAGGCCCCACTCGGCATCGGCGGCAATCAGGAGGGGTTGGGGCGATGCAGCTTGGAGACGACGGAGAAAGGTGACTTGGGAGAGTGGGTCGGATTGTTTTACGATGGCATTGCCGATGTGGTAGTCGGTGAGGAGGTGTTGCCAATCGGTCCAATGATCTTCGCCGCGTAACGGGCAGGCGGGGGCCATGAAGAGTTGGCCGATCTTTTCATCAAGCGTTAGCGCCGCGAGAAAAAGAGGAAAGAGATAAATCACACTCTTAAAAATCTTCATCATTCTCATCATTTTATCCTTTCCATCATTAACCTGGCTTGAGGCCTCACGCGTGTGCATCCCAACAAATCAATGATGGGAAGGATAAAATGATGAGAATGATAGAAGTATCCCTCTAAAAGAACTTGCTGAAGAGGCGCGAAATATCATTGTAAGTGACGAAGATGAAAAAACCGATGAGGAGAGCGATGAAGGGAATGATCAATCGCTCCATGGTCTTGGCCCGAAGGGGGCGACGGGTGACGAGTTCGATGAGGGAAAAGAGAATGTGCCCTCCGTCGAGGACGGGAAGGGGGAGGAGATTGATGATGCCGAGGTTGAGGCTGATGAGCGCCATCCAGAAAAGGGCTTCTTTGCCGCCGACCATCCAACTTTGATGGACGATCTGGACGATGCCGACGGGCCCTGCGACATATTTCGGATTGGCCGATCCTGTGATGAGGCTGGCAAGGGTGCGGTAGGTGTCTTTAAACACTTCGACGAATTGTTGCTGGGGCGTGGGATTGTAACGCACCTCGCGATCGACGAGAGGGAGGCCGAGAACGAGTTTGCGCTGCTGCCGCTCTAATTGATGGAGCGCTTCGCTGCGCTTTTGAGGGTCTTGGATCGCTTCGATCTCTTTGCGGGATTGGGCGAGCTCTTCAGCGAGCTGGACTTTCTGATTGTCGGTGAGAGGAAAGTCGGTGAGCGGCTTGGGAATGACGGGATGGAGGAGGTTGAGGGTGCCGGCTTCAGAGACAGGATGGGGAGTGCCTATGGAAGAAACGATTTTCTGTAAGTCGGCTGTGTTGAACTGATCGAACTGCACGTCGGCATCGGTCCAAAGGGTTTTCTGCACGGCGGCGGGGTTGCGATCGACGATGAGGAGGAGATGGCGGGTTTGGAGCTGTGAGAGAAGTTCATACGGAGTATGGATCGACTCTCCATCGACAGCGAGGATCTGATCTCCTTCTTGCAGGGGATGAAAATAGGCGCACCGTTGGCAGATTTCAAAGGCCTTGGTCTGATCCTGTTCATCGATAAACTGGAGGCGCCCTTCGACTGCGGCGGTGGGAGAGAGGTTGTAAGGGATGAAATAGAGGTCTTGGAAGCGCTGCTTGAGCCCTGCTTCATGTTGCCAATCGTCGATCTCGCCCCGCTCGGGTGGCGTGAGTTTGAGGTCGGAGAGTTGGATGCGAGGCACCTTGGTTTGAAAGATCTGATCGCCGCGCTGGACCGTCAAGAAAGCGGAAGATTCATTGGTGAGGGCGCTGAGTTGTTGATGAGAGAAGAGGACGTCTCCATCGACCCAGAGGATCCGATCATGGGGCTGGATGCCGCTGACGAGCATGGGGGAGCCGTTGAGAAGTCCATGCCCTGCAAAAATGAGGTAACGGGCCGGAGAGAGAACGCCAATGGTGTTGAGCTTCTCTTTGCCCATGAGCTCGGGATTTTCGTAGGTCTTGAGGGTGTAATTGAAATCGCTTTTCTGACCGGTGAGATAGTCGATCTTCACCCCTTCGATCTGCGTGGTCTTGCCGCTCATGATGCTGCTCATGAGGAGATCCTTAAAGCCGTTGAAGGGGCGCCCATCGTATCGCTCGATCAGGTCGCCGGGGCGCACGCCTCTTTGATAGAGGGGAGAATGGGGGTCGACCCAGCCGATCCGGTGGGTGAATTCGGTGAAGGGTTTATCCCGTCCGCCCGAGAGCCAAAGGAGGGAAAAAACGATGAGGGCAAAGGCGATGTTGACTAAGGGACCTGCGAGGGCGACTTGGATTCGCTGCCAGGGGCGTTTGCCATAAAAACCATCGGGGATCTCAGCGGGCTCGCGACTCCCCTCTTTCTGCATGCCGGCAATCTTGACATAGCCGCCAAAGGGGAGCATGCAAATGTGCCACTGCACACCATCGTGGACCCATGTGAAAATCGGCTTTCCGAATCCGATGGCGAAAGCCTCAACCCGCATTCCTTTTCGCCTTGCGACGAAATAATGTCCGAGTTCATGGATGCAAACGAGGAATCCAAGTC
>CAYNWC010000081.1:0-5936 GCA_964400805.1 uncultured bacterium
TATGGCTGATGTCTGTATGTTATTCATTTTAAAAGGGGGCGTGCCGGGGGGGAGGGTATGGGTGTGTTTGCCGTTTTTGGGGGCGGGGCGGCGCCGCGCTGACTCTCTCGATCTCATCGCAGCCTTGGGAGAAAAGAGAGGTCAAACTCTCCCACGTCTCTGTCCCTGGCTTTAAGCCAAAAACATGGCGGAGAAAGTTTTCAGCTCCTGTATTTTCGTCGAGGCGGCGAATCAGATAGGCGATGGCGTGTTGGAATTCTTGTTTGGTGGCTACCGGGCAATAGAGGAGCATGTCCCCGGTCAGCTTTTGAACCACGCGCCGGATGTGATCGGCCATCCCCTCGAGCATCTCAAAGCCGGTGTAGGGTTCGACTTGATATTCGAGGCGTAGAAGCATGGCAAAGGCGAGGTCGAAGAGATTGTGGCTGGCGATGCCGAGCCGGACGGCGCGCGCATTTTCGGGGATACAGCCATACATCACCATCCGCTTGTAATTGGCATCGACTTCCACTTTCGAGGTGTAAGGAGCTTGCGGCCATCCTTTGAGAGACGCCTCAAATTGCTCCATGGCGAGATTGGCCCCTTTCACGATCCGCACTTTGATCGGCGCTCCCCCATTTTTCACCCGCTGTTTGGCCCATTCGGTTAGCTCTTTTTGCACGCGGTAGGAATCGGGCAGGTAGGCCTGTAGGACAATGCCGGCTGAATAGCTTTGAAACTCCGACTCATCGAGTACCTTGCAAAATGCCGTCATTGTCAACGCGAGATCGCGGTACTCCTCCATATCGAGATTGACGAACTTGGGCTCGGGAGATTGCAGCGCGGCGCGGTAGAGCAGTCTCAGTCGATCGGCAATCGCGTGGATCGAATCGTCAAAAGCGAGAAGGTTGATCTGGCTAAAAATCGTCGAAATTTTCACTGACATGTAATCGATATTGGGGTTTTGGAGATCTTCCAAATAGGTGTGAAGCCGTTTTTTCGCCTCTGCCTCGCTCAAGATCGCCTCGCCGAGGTGATTGAGATTTTGACGCACCCCTTCTGCTCGCCGCTCTTTGAGATGTTTAGTCAAAGCGGCTGCCTCTCCCGGTAAGATCACCGTTTCGGTCTGCTTGCGGAGCGATTGAGTGGCCAACGGGACTAGAAATTGCGCCAAACCAGGGCCGAGAGTTTTAAAGATAAAGAGCTCACTTCTCTTCACCCAGTCGAGATACTGAGGGATTCCAAATTGGGTGAGCAAGTGGATCATCTGATCGGCTGCGCGTCGGTGAGAGGCGCTTCGGAAACACTCGTCGGTCATCGCCGTGGTGAAGGCTTTCCCTACGGGATCGCGCATCAAGCGAGACAGCTGCTTTTGCATGGCCTTTTCCGCAGCCGTCATGGTGCGAGTCGATTCCATCATCATCAAAGCGGCCAACTCGATTGCAAGGCGTTTGCGCTCTCCCAGCGTCTGGGGTTTGCCCTTCACGCTCTCGAGAATTTCAATCGCTTCGTCTAAGTAAGTCATAACCTACTCTATAGCACACACAACAATTGCACGAAATGGTATAATAGCCATCGATGTTGCGTACGCTTTTCTTTTGCCTTTTTGCTCTCGCTCTCTCCGCCACTGTCTCCCCTGGCGTCGATGTCTTTTTCGAGGAGGGTCATCTCGCCCACTTGAAGGGAAAGCGCATTGCCATTCTCACCAATCACACCGGCGTGACGAGCCAAATGGAATCGACTGCGCAGCTCTTCCAAGAGAAAGCCAAAGTGTGCGCCTTTTTTTCTCCGGAGCATGGCCTGCAGGGACAGCACTATGCGTTTGAGTCGATTAAGCATGGAGAGGCCAATGGGATCCCGATCTATAGCCTCCATGGAGAAACGCGCCGTCCCAAACCAGAGATGCTCAAAGGGATCGACGTAATCATTTACGACATCCAATGCACTGGGGTTCGCGCCTATACCTATCCAACCACTCTCTTTTACATGATGGAGGCGGCCGCAAAGCTCGACATCGAGGTAATCGTCCTCGATCGCCCCAACCCGATCAACGGCCTGATCGTCGATGGACCCATGCTCGAAGACAAATGGCGCTCCTTCATCGGCTACATCAATGTTCCCTATTGCCATGGAATGACCATTGGGGAACTGGCTCAGTTTTTCAATGCCGAGTATCAAGTGGGCTGCAAGCTGAAGGTTATTCCGATGAAGGGATGGGAGCGCTCAATGAGCTATCGCGATACGGGGTTGGCCTGGGTGCCGCCCAGTCCCAATGTTCCCGAACCCGATACCCCTCTCTTTTGCCCCTCGACGGGGATCTTAGGAGAGCTCCATATCCTCAATATCGGCATTGGATTCACCCTTCCTTTCAAGATCGTCGGCGCCCCCTGGATTCAAGCGAAAGAATTCGCCGAAAAGCTCAATGGGCAGCACCTGCCCGGCGTCCACTTTCAGCCCTTCCATTTTCGCCCCTTTTGGGGTCTTTACAAAGGCGTCGATTGCCAAGGAGTGCTCATTCAGATCACCGATTCGAAGATCTATAAGCCCCTCTCGGTCCAATATCTTCTGCTTGGAATGATCAAGAGCCTTTATCCAAAAGAATTCGCCAAACGTCTCGATGAAACAAGCAGCAAAGATCTCTTCTGTAAAGCCAATGGAACAGATGCTGTCTATGAGATTCTCCGCACAGAAAAATATCCCGCTTGGAAGCTCATCGAGCTTCACAAAGCGGAACGGGAGGCTTTCTTAGAGAAGCGAAAGAAATATCTTATCTACTAACGCGCCGTTTTACTTTTCTCTTCACCTGATGCGCTTTCCGTTTTACTTTTCTCTTTACGCTGTGCGCCTTTCTCTTTGCTTTTTTGAAATTCTGATCCACTGTCTTGGCCAGCTTATGCAGAGCGCGCTGCGCGGTTTTCTTCTGTCCCTTTGCATAGCTTTTGACAATCCCTTCAAATTCATGGAATTTATCGGCTACATCTTTTTGGATCCGATGTCCCTTTTTCGTCGTGAACATCAGAGCTGTCAAAGCTCCCAACGTGCTGCCCAGCATCGCGCCGAACATGAAATTTCTTTGATTGTGATTTCTTCTCATATCGCTACCCTTTATTGAATTTTTTCCATAAAGTCAGACCTGTAGAGACCCAGGTCAAAACTTGGGTCACCACATTGTCTTTGTCAGGGATACTCTTTTGGATTTTCTCGAACGCCTCGCCGCTTCCTTCAAGGCTGCCCTCTTCCAAAATTTCACCCATTTCTGAAATCGCCTCGCCGATCTTATTCAGAACGGGTCGGTGTTTATCCCGAGATGCGCTCAGCAGATAAAGAGCGGCTCCGCCGAGGAGTCCGCCGATGACGGCCCCGATCAGGATGTTGTGCTTTTCTTTTGGTTTATTTTGCATAGTGTTTCACTACAGCCTTTAGTTTGTCATACAAACTCAAACTGGTTGTGATCCAATCCACAACTTCAGTCATCGTATCTCCAGATTCTTTATGGGATTTGTTGAATCCCTTTAACGGACGAAATACAAAGTTGAGCGATTCCGATTTGGACTTGAGATCGTTCGTCAGCCGATCGAGCCTCTCGATCAATTCCACCGCCTCTGTCGACACCCGGTGTAAATCCCGTTTGGCTGATTCCAATGCCTTTTGCGTCTTGAGCAAGGTCACCACTAGGTAGGGCACCACCACCACAAAGCACAAAGCAATGATCGCAACAGAGATCTCAATAATCATAATTAATCCAAACTAACCTGTAATTCCTTATTATCATACTTAAACTTTATTGTGTAAATAATAAAATTAAGTATCTCTAATCAAGAGCATTAAGAAAAAAGAATTGCCCCGCCTAGTTTTGGCACTTGGTTTCGTTATTTGCTAAAACATTGACAAAATGAGGGGGAAGTCCATATGATGGCTGAAAAAATATAACTGTATATGGAGATCAGTATGGCTAAGAAGATTAAACCTCTCGGCAATCGCATTGTCGTTCAGCGGCAAGAAGCCAAAACGACCAAAGGAGGCATTCTCCTTCCCGAAACAGCGCAAGAGAAGCCTCGTCAAGGCAAAGTCGTGGCTGTAGGCCCCGGCAAAGTAGACGAAAAAGGAAAAACAGTTGCTCTCGACGTCAAAGTAGGCGACGAGATCCTCTTCTCCTCCTATAGCGGCACCGAATACAAAGCGGACGATATCGATTACCTCATCCTGTCCGAAGAAGATGTCTTAGCCGTATTGGGAGGTTAACCATGGCTAAAATCCTCCAATTTCACGAAGAAGCTCTCAAGTCGATTCTGAAAGGGGTGAAGACCCTCGCCAAAGCGGTGATTATAACATTGGGCCCTAAAGGGCGTAATGTGGTGATCGCCAAAGATTTTGGCGCTCCCTCCTCAACCAAAGACGGTGTGACCGTTGCCAAAGAGATCGTCCTCAAGAATAAGCATGAAAATATGGGCGCGCAACTCGTGAAAGAAGCCGCCTCCAAGGCCTCCGATACAGCGGGCGATGGGACGACGACAGCGATCGTCCTCGCCGATGCGATCTTTAGCGAAGGGGTCAAAAACGTGATCGCGGGCGCCAATCCTATGGATGTGAAGCGGGGCATCGATCAGGCGGTCAAAGTGATCGAAATAGCGCTCGACAAACTCGCAAAGCCGATCAAAACGCCTGAAGAGATCCAGCAGATCGCCTGCATCTCCGCCAACAACGATACTGCCATCGGCGCCATTATCGGTGAAGCGATGCAAAAAGTGGGCAAAGACGGCATCGTCACCATCGGCGAGGCCAAGGGCATTGAAACCACCCTCGACGTAGTCGAAGGGATGCAATTTGACAAAGGCTATATCTCTCCCTATTTCATCACCAATGGCGAAAAAATGACCGTCGAGTTTGACAATCCGGCGATTCTCTTGACCGACAAAAAGATCTCGAGTGTCAAAGAACTCGTTCCCATTCTTGAAAAGATCATGCAGAAAGGATCTCGTCCTCTTCTCATCATTGCCGATGACATCGATGGAGAGGCTCTGGCCACCCTCGTCGTCAACAAAGTGAAGGGAGGCCTTCCCTTGTGCGCCGTCAAAGCGCCCGCCTTTGGCGATCGGCGCAAAGCGCTCTTGCAGGACCTGGCTATTCTCACCGGTGCGACCGTCATCTCAGACGAGCTCGGCTACAATATCGAAGAAGTGAATCTCGAAGTCCTCGGCAGTGCCAAGAAAGTCAAAATCTCCAAAGAGAACACGACGATTGTCGATGGAGCCGGCAAGGGCAAGGAGATTCAAAAGCGGGTTGCTCAAATCCGCGCTGAGCTCAGCCAGCCGAACATCTCCGATTACGATGCCAAGAACCTCGAAGAGCGGCTCGCCAAGCTCGGCGGCGGCGTGGCCATGATCAATGTGGGCGCGGTCACCGAAACCGAAGCCAATGAGAAGAAAGATCGCATTGAAGACGCTCTCCACGCCACTCGCGCAGCCGTTTCCCAAGGCATTGTGCCTGGCGGCGGCGTCGCTCTTATCCGGGCCGCCAAGGCGCTCGACTCCCTCAAGCTCACGGGCGATGAAGCCGTCGGCGTCGATATCGTCCGCAAAGCGTGCTCTGCTCCTGCCATTGCCATCGCCAATAACTGCGGCAAAACCGGCAATCTCATCGCCGAGAAGATCGCAGAAAAAGAAGGCTCCTTTGGCTATAACGGTCTCACTGACCAGTTCTCCGACCTCGTGAAGGATGGCGTCATCGATCCCGTGCTCGTCACGAAGAGCGCCCTCATCCATGCCGCCTCCATTGCCGGCATGCTGATCACGATCGCAGCCATGATCACCGATAAACCCGAACCCAAGAAACCCGCCGCAGCTTCGGCACCCGGCATGGGAGGCATGGGCGGTATGGGTATGGGTGGAATGGGCGGCATGGGCGACTTCGGCGGCATGATGTAGTTATACCGGGAGTGATTCAAGGATCGGGGGATG
>CAYNWC010000082.1:0-5918 GCA_964400805.1 uncultured bacterium
ACAAAGTTAGCTATATCTGCGGAATCTACCAAAAGTTCCGGGGGAACTTTTGGTAGCGGAGCAGGAGCTCACAGAGAAGAAGAAAGAGATAGGCGTGATATGTGAGGCCTCAAGCCAGATTAATGATAAGAACGATAAAATGATGAGAATGATACGAAAGAAATAAGAAGATGGTGGAATTAGGATTAAGAAATAGAACCTATTCTCTCTTATCGTTCTTATCGTTGTATCATTCCTATCGTTAAACTTGGCTGGAGGCCTCACGCGTCAGGGCGATCTCTTGCGTCGCGCCTCTGTGTTCTCTGTGAGCTCTAGCGAACCTTAGTTGGCGTGTGGTTATATTTTTCTTAGCAAACTTAGACTTATTGGATAATAACTTGAGAGAGGTCGTCCGCAAAAAGGTCGACCTCCTCGCGGGTGTTGTAAACGCCAAAGGAAGCGCGCGCGGCTGTCGTGAGACCAAACTTGCGCAACAGGGGCTGCGCGCAGAGATGCCCCGTGCGGATAGCGATGTTTTTAAGGTCGAGGAGAGTGGCGAGATCGAGGGGATGAACGCCCTCGAGAGAAAAGGTGATGATGGGCCCTTTCTGCGGAGCTGTACCGTGAATTTTTAGGCCGGGAATAGCCAGCAGTCTTTGGGTCGCATAGGGCAATAGGTGGGTTTCTAGGCCGCGATGTTGTTGGACAAATTCAAGGGCCGTTCTTAAGGCGACGACGGAGGCGATGAGGGGCGTGCCCGCCTCAAAGCGGAGCGGCGGTTGTTGATAGGTGCTCCGCTCGAGATCGACGCGCTCGATCATATCGCCACCCCCTTGAACGGGAGGCATGATCTCAAGGAGCTCCTTTTTGCCATAGAGGATGCCGATGCCTGTGGGCCCATAACACTTGTGGCCGGAAAAGGCATAGAAGTCACAATCGAGCTGTTGCACATCGATGGGGATATGGGGCGCGGCTTGGGCTCCATCGACGAGGACTTTGGCACCAACTTGATGGGCCGCTCGAACGATCTCCCCAATGGGATTGAGAGTGCCCGTCACATTGGAGATGTGAGCTAAAGCGACGAGCTTGGTCCGGGGTGTGATGCATCCTTTCCACTCTAAAATGCCCTGCTCATTCATGGGGATCCAGCGGAGAGTCGCTCCCGTTTGCTGGGCGACCATTTGCCAGGGAACAATGTTGGAATGGTGTTCCATCTCAGAGATGAGGATCTCATCGCCCGGTTTCAGATAGGTTCGCCCATAGCTTTGCGCAACGAGATTGATCGCATCGGTCGTGCCGCGCGTAAAAACGATCTCATCTGCATGGGCCGCGTGAAGAAAGTGAGCCGCCGCAATCCGCGTCTGATGATATTTTTCAGTCGCTGTGAGAGACGCGCGATAGGCCGCGCGATGGACCGTGGCATATTCGGTTGCGTAAAAGTGGGTCAGACTATCGATGACGCATTGCGGCTTGTGGGTTGTCGCGGCGCTGTCGAGATAGATCAGATCAGGATGCGCTTGAAAGATGGGAAATTGATCACGCATGATCGAGAATCTCCCGGCAAAATCCTTGGATGAGCCACTCGCGCGCCTGTGCAAGGGAAAGGCCCCGCGAGCGGAGATAAAAGAGCGCCTCTGCATCGAGTTGGCCGAAGGTCGCGCCATGAGAGGCTTTCACATCATCGGCAAAAATCTCGAGATTGGGCTTGGCATTTGCGGAGGCTGCATTGCTTAAGAGGAGATTGTTGTTGAGTTGATAGGCTTCTGTCTTCTGCGCAGCGGGGTGGACGTGAATTTTCCCCTCAAAAGAATAGCGGCTCTGATCGTTCAATACCGACTTGAAATGTTGCCTTGAGCGCGTGTGAGGAGCGATATGCTCCACCGTCGCGTGCACATGCGCCTCTTCTTCCTTTTGCAAGCGGGAGAGTCCCAAAAGATCGGCTTGGGCATTTTCCTCGGCCAGTTGGACCTTGAGCGAGTGGCGCAATTTCTGATCGAGAAAGACTGCTTTGAATTGACTGTCTCGCTTCAAAGTAGCGCGGAGGGCCTGCATATCGCCCGCTGCCTCGTCGATCAGCGTACACTGAGCTCCCTCGTCTAACACCACATCGATCAGGCCGTTGCAAAAGCCCCCTTTTCCTTGAGACACTTGCCGCAAATGCAACGTGGCGCCTCTGCCGAGATAGAGGTGCAGGCGCGGAGTCGCCATCTCTTCCGAAGTAAAGATCTGTGTCAAATGTAAAGCAGCTTTACATTTGGGCGGGAGGTAGAGAAACGCTCCGCTTCCTTGGAAGGCTCCATTCAGAGCGGCAAAGGGATCGGTCTCTTCTTTCAACAATTTAGCCAGGCGGTTTTGCAAAAAGATCCCGTAGGAGCGCATCGCCTTCTCGAGAGGAAGACAGCTGAGCGGAGCGGGAACTTGGGAAAGGGACTCCTCAAAAAAGCCGTCGATAAAAACGAGGCCCGGGGAGGCAGTTGCAGAAATTGGTTTTCTCTCGGCCAATTTGGGGAAAGTCAACTTTCTTGCCAGGTACTGAAACGCCTCTTGTTTGGGGCGCGGAAGTCCGATTTCTTGAAACCGCTCCCACCCCTTTTGCCGAATGCTCAGCAAGGGGTCTTTGGGATCGAGGAGATCAGCCCATAGCGAATCAAGCATAGCCTGTCTCTTCGAGCTCTAGAGCGAGCTCTGGGCCGCCCGTGCGGACGATTTTCCCATCGGCCAGAACGTGGACGAAGTCAGGGCGAATGTAGTCGAGCAAGCGTTGATAGTGGGTGATGATCAAGAGCGCATTATCTTTGCGTCGCATCGCATTGACCCCTTTGGAAACGATCCGAATCGCGTCGATGTCGAGCCCAGAATCGGTCTCGTCCAAGACGGCTAAATCGGGGTTGAAAAGAGCCATTTGCAAAATCTCATTGCGCTTCTTCTCGCCGCCTGAAAACCCTTCATTGATATTCCGCTCGAGAAACTCAGGGCGGATCTCCAATGCGGCCATCGTCTCTTCGATGTTTCCCTCTTTATTGAGCGCCTTGAGGGACGCCTCGAGAAACTGTCGATTCGTCACACCGGCGATTTCGAGAGGATACTGGAAGCTCATGAAGAGGCCGGCGCGCGCCCGCTCTTCGGGATCCATCTCGAGCAGATCTTCTCCTTTGAACCAAATTTCTCCACTCGTCACCTCATAGGCGGGATGGCCTGCCAAGATTTTTGCCAACGTGGACTTCCCAGCTCCATTGCGCCCCATGACCGCATGAACCTCTCCCCTCTCGATTCGCAGGTTCAATCCCTTCAAAATGGGCTTCTCGTCGACACTGGCACATAGATTTTTGATTTCGATCATCTTATCCCACAGAATGTTCTAATTTTAAGGCGAGCAATTTCTGCGCCTCTTGCGCAAACTCGAGCGGCAACTCTCGGATCACCTCTTTGCAAAAGCCATTCACGATTAAATTGATCGCATCTTCGCGGGCAATGCCGCGGCTTTGCAAATAGAAAATCTGCTCCTCATTCATCTTTGACGTGGATGCTTCATGCTCCACGTGGGCCGTCTCGTTTTTCACTTCGATATAGGGGAAGGTATTGGCCGAGCACCGATTGCCCACCAGCATCGAGTCGCACTGCGTGTAATTGCGCGCCCCTTCCGCCTTTGGAATGATTTTCACCAGACCCCGGTAGCTATTGTGCGACTCATCGGCCGAGATCCCCTTCGAGATAATTGTCGAGCGGCTCCCTTTCCCAATGTGGATCATCTTCGTCCCGGTATCGGCCTGCATTTTCCCATTGGTCAATGCGACTGAATAGAATTCTCCCACCGACCGATCTCCCCGCAGGATGCAGCTGGGATACTTCCATGTGATCGCCGCCCCCACTTCGACCTGCGTCCACGAGATCTTCGCCTCTTCCAAAGCCAATCCCCGCTTCGTGACAAAGTTGTAAATGCCCCCTTTGCCCGTCTTCGGGTCGCCCGCATACCAATTTTGCACGGTTGAATACTTGATCTCGGAGCGGTCCTTCGCCACCAATTCCACCACAGCGGCATGCAATTGATTCGTGTCAAAAGCGGGAGCCGTGCACCCCTCGAGGTAACTCACATAGGAATCTTCTTCGGCAATGACCAACGTTCTCTCGAACTGGCCCGTCTCCTTCTCATTGATCCTAAAGTAGGTGGAAAGTTCAATCGGACACCGAACCCCTTTCGGAACATAAACAAACGACCCATCGGAAAACACAGCCGAATTCAAAGCCGCGAAAAAATTATCGCCAATTGGGACGACGGTTCCGAGATACTTCTCGATCAGTTCGGGGTACTTATGGACCGCCTCGGAGATCGAGCAAAGAACGACCCCTGCCTCTACCAGTTTCTTATGGAAGGTCGTCCCCAATGAAACCGAGTCGAAGACCACATCGACCGCCACATTCGTCAGCCGCTTCTGCTCGTCCACGGGGATCCCCAGCTTTTGCAGCGTCTTCAGGATTTCCGGATCGACCTCATCCAAACTCTCCAAGCGCGGTTTGCTCTTAGGCTCAGAGTAATAAGAGATTTCTTGATAGTTGATCGGCGGGTACTTCACATTCGGCCAGGTGGGTTCTTCCATCTCCTGCCACTTTCGGAAAGCCTTAAGCCTGAATTGCAAGAGAAAGTCGGGTTCCCCTTTTTTGGCCGAAATCGCCCGAACGGTCTCTTCGCTCAGGCCTTTTGGAAAGACCTCAGACTCAATCGGTGTGACAAAGCCATATTTGTATTCAGTAGCCATAGAATTGAAAGAATTTTACTCTACCTACCCTTTCAGCGTCAACTTATTAAACCTAAGCAATTGTTTATTATGAAAATATAGATTATAATTACGAACAGAGAACTACCTATGAACAAACATCCCGCCCATGAGCTTCCGATTCGTTCTAAACTGGAGATGTTGGATGATATTGTCCAAATTATCTATTACCTGCATACGGGGCATCGGAAGGCGGCGGAGCCCCTTCTTGACGATCTGAAGACCCGCTCGATCTTTCTCGATGAGCAGATCCAGCAAGATGTTCTGATCTTTGCCGAGCAGATCTGTTTCCAATACGACTACGACCCCTGGCACCGCGTAACCCCCGAAGTGCAAAAAGCCGCCGACACCCTCATCCAAGACCTAGGCTTCTCCCCTCGTCCCTAGGCAATTGCAATTCACGAGCAGTATAAACCCTGCTTCTGGTATATGCATAACTATATGGATAAATATATGGGCATTTAGTAACCTTTGGAGCTGTGAATAAAGCAGTATTCGAATGGGATTCAAGGAAAAACGAGACGAACATCACGAAACATCGGATTTCATTTTTTGATGCTCAAAGGGCCTTTCTAGACCCGAATCGTATCATTGCCAAAGATCTTGAACACTCGAAAACTGAAATTCGCTACTACTGTTTTGGCAAGGTTGATGGGGCCGTCGTAACCGTCCGATTTACCTATAGAAACCAAACCATTCGTATTTTTGGCGCAGGTTATTGGAGACAAGGGAGAAAAATTTATGAAAAAGCGCAAAGTTAAATACGCAGATAAGTCGATTGGGAAAATCAAAATAGTTGACGATTTTTTACCTCAACCCAAAGATTTGGTTTTAAAAGAAGAGACTGCGAAAATTACCATCTCATTAACTAAATCAAGCATTGAATTTTTCAAAAACGAAGCTGAAAAATATCACACAAATTATCAAACAATGATTAGAAAACTAATCGACAAATATGCTTCTCGTTACGCCTAGATATACCGAAATTACGGAGCCTCTTCCCCCCTTAAATAAATCTCCGGGGAGGGAGCGATGAATAAGAGCGGCAACATGTCGGAGAGCTGCGCATCGGCGATCGCTAATTTGTAGAGAGCCATCTGACTGAGTCCGGCTGACGGCGTAGGCGTTGGACCCGGACGCGGTGAAGTGTCGTAGTTCAAGATATGT
>CAYNWC010000083.1:0-5861 GCA_964400805.1 uncultured bacterium
CCTTCAGAAAGTCGGGGGCGACAGTCGTGTCATTGTTGAGCAACAGGATACCCTCTGCATGATGGCGCAGCGCCCATTGGATCCCCACATTATTGCCGCCGGCAAAGCCCAAATTGGCCCGCGTCTCCAAAATCGGCATGTCGGGATACGCCGCTCGAAACGCAGCGACCGAGTCATCGGTCGAACCATTATCGACGACAATGGTTAGTAGCCGCGGATAGTCCACTTTGGCCAAAGAGGCCAGACATTCGAGGGTGTCTTTTTTCCCATTCCAGTTGAGGAGGATGACGATGATTTTGGGCAGTGGACGTGGCATATGGATTCCAAGACTGACTATTTTGCACGCAAATGCGGAAAAGTCGAGACTTTTTCGCAAACCACTGCGGAAAAGTCAAAATACAGATTATACTTATTGGTTTAAGAGTTTTTTAGCCGCAGTGGTCACCTCTTCAGGGCCGATCTGCAGGAAGCAGAAGGGGAGGCGGCATTTTCGCTTAAGGCAGGGGTCGCAGGCGGCGCGGCGGGCAATCGCGATCGCGCGGCTCGCCTGATGGGGACCGCAGAGGGTGGGGTCAGTCGAGCAGTAGATGGCGACGACCGGTTTGTTTAGCGCGCAAGCGAGGTGGACGGGTCCGGTGTCGTTGGAGATGAGTAGGTCCATTTGATTCAGAAGAGCGGCGAATTGCCGCAGAGGGCGATGGGGCGTATCGAGATGCGCGCCGGGGATTTGGCTGGCGATGGTTTCCATGAGTTCTCGTTCTCCCGCCGTTCCCGTAATGAGGATTTCGCATGCCATCTTTTGTTTTAGCAGTCGTCCGAGCTGGATGAATTTTTCGGCGGGCCAACGCTTAAAGGCGTCTTTGGAGCCGGGATGGAGGGCGATCCACGGACCGGGCGTGCGCGGGGGAAGAAGTTCATCGGGCTGGAGAAAGAAGGAGAGGGTTTGGGTAGTGGGAGTGGCGCCGACATGTTCGACGATCTTGAGGCGGCGGACAATCTCGTGCTGTGCGTGATTGGGGAGAGGATCGGTGAGGAGTGCATCGAGCCCTTTGTTGATTCCACACGTGCCGACGATGCGGCGCGCTCCGAGAAGAGAGCAGAGGGGAAGAACGAAGCGCTGCGAGGCGTGAAAGAGGAGAATGGTATCAAATCTCTCTTTATAGAGAGGGAGGAGGGATTTTTGGAGGGGGTACAATCGGTCGATGTGGGGATTGTGTTTGAAGACTTGGAGGCCGATCGGGTTGGTCAGCGCGGCGATGTAGGCATTGGGAAACGAGCGGCGCAAGTTCTCGATGGCAGGCGTTGCCCACAGCGTATCGCCGAGGGCGGTGGTGGTCACGATCAGAAAGCGGTTTTGAGGCGCGTGTTTGGGGATGAGAGGGCGGAGGCAGCGAACGACGTTTTTGAGAAGAATATTTTTCACGGTTTGTTACATCAATATATCAAAAGATCATTGTTATAGAGAAGGTTGTTGTTTGCGATCTCTGCCAAGGCGTCGATCCAATAGGGCTCGAGGTTGAGGGCGGGACAGCGATGGGCGCATAGCCCTTTTTCCCGGAGGATCGGCAGATAGAGTTTCTCCACCTCGAAGAGCGTCTCGATATGGTCGGAGGTGAAACTGATCGGCACAAAGACGATGTGCTTACGCCCTTCGTTCCAGTTGAGGATCTGTTCGCACGACTCATCTGTATAGGGGCGAAGCCACTCGCCGCGGCCGAATTTCGATTGGTAGCAGAGACGGCTTTTGGCCTGAGGAAAGGCCTGCATCACCGCCTGATACGAGAGTTGACACTCGGTTTCATACGGATCCCCCATTTCAACAAATGTGCGGGGCAATCCATGCGCGGAAAAGAGGAGAAGAATTTCCTTCTCCCTCAAGTTTTGCTCTCGCAAAAAATCGCCGATGCGCTTCTGGTACGCCTTCACAAAGGCTTCGTGGCCGGCGTAGGATTTAATCCAGAGAAGTGGCTTTTTGGAAAAAAAGCGGGCGATGCTGCCTGTGGTCGCATAGGAGAATTGAGGAAAGAGAGGCAATGCGATCCACTCTTCGGCCTCGGAGACCTTTCTCAGCGTCTCTGCATGTGTCGCTGGCAAATAGCGATGAAAGGGAACGACGCGGGCGCCCAACTTGACTGCCAGGGCCTTTGCTAAGGCCTCCGTATCGAAGTAAATGGGCGATCGTCCTCCAATCTGCTCATAATCGTGGCTGATTTTCCCCGCCCGTTTGCGAGCCACTCTCCGAAAAAGCCAATTGTGCACAAACGGGGGAAAGCGGGTCCGGACGACATCTCGATCGCAAAGAAGCGCAGACAAAAAGGGAGTGATCTCCTCAAGATCGCGCGGCCCGCCAAAATTCATCAGTAAATAATTCTTCATTTTGCTATAAATAAATGTATGCAAAAGAGCCTCATTTTTCTAGCTCTCTTTTTCTTCGCCCCTCTCCTCGCGCAGGAAGAGGCTGCGCCTCTCGTGCCTCCGCAGCACGAAGAATCATCCGGGTTGCAGAAAAAATATTGGAAGTTTCACCACGCCGCCTACATGGGATATCGGAGAGATCGGCAGCAATTCAATACCTACGGCTCCGGCTTTTTTGACACACGCACGGCTTACAAAGCCCGCGACACCATTCAAATCATGGCCTCTACCCATGCGGAATTCCACAATATCGTCGGATACTTGCGCGGCAGTTACGGCTGGTTGGCCAATGGTCGGACGAAATTTCGGGTGCCTGGCGCGACGCCTCCTCTCTCATTTCCCCACTTCGCTTTAGGAGCGGGCTATACAACAGAGGCAAAAGGAGCGCTCGCCTATCGCTTTTCTTTCTATGATCGCCCCCACTTCGGCTTTTCCTTTCTTCCCGGCTTTGGCTATCGCTACGCCAGCATGGTCAATATGACGGAAGGGCAACAGCGGTACATCCCGCCCGGTGCGAATGAACTCGCTATCGTTCACCTCCCCAACCCTAACCACCAAGATTGGTTTGGCCCTTTTGTCGATGCGCGCGTGGAGCTTCGCTTCTCCCAATTTTGCGAATGGCTCCTCTCCTGCCAATACCATCAGCCCTATCTCATCTCCAAGTCGAAGTCTGAGATCGAAATCTACCAATACGCCGGCGGATCCCTCACTGCCGACACGCTCTACCGGATGAACTCGATCTTGCGATCTCCCTCGACTCACATGCTCAGCGGCATGTCAGACCTCAAGTTTCACTACAAAACAGGCTGGACCTTTGGTCTCAACTTTGAGGGAGCGAGCAGCTGGTCCCATAAAGCCTCTGACCACGCCATTCTCAAGCAGGAAACTCTCACCACGTCTCCCTCAAGCCTTACGGAAACGCGCGCGAATAACCGCGCCACCCTCCAGTGGACATTTTATTCTGCATCGCTTATGGTAGGGCATACTTTTTAAGACAATGCGGTTTCTCTTTCTTCTCCTCCTCTTGCAAGCGTGTTCAGGCAGCAATCCGCGCGGCCTTCTGCGAATCGGCATCGATCCCCACTGGTATCCGCTTGATTTCGGCACTCAAACTTCCTATGTCAATGGCTATGCCGAAGATCTTCTGCTCGAGATGGCTCGCTATACCGGCATGGAGTTTGAGCGGATCCCCGCGAATTGGGACACTCTTCTCGAAGGGCTTGAGAAAAACCGCTACGATGCCGTCTTGACTTCGATGCCTCCCTACGAATACCAGACAGCGAAGTATGAGTTTTCCTCCAATTTTCTCGACTTGGGGCCTGTTCTCATCTTTCCCCTTCACGCTCCCGAAACCAACCTCTCCAAGCTCGACGGAGCCTTTGTCGGCATCGTTGCTAACGATCCCGCTGCCCTGCTCTTAGAGAAGCCTCCCGTTATCATCCGCAGTTATCCCTCCATTCCCGCTTTGCTCGATGCGCTTGTCAAAGGGGACATCCAAGCGGCCCTCCTCGATCAAATTCCCGCAGCCAATTACGTCTCTGATCTCTATGCGGACAAACTCCAAATTGTAGGGGGGCCGCTCAACGACAAAGGGCTTCATCTCATCGCCCCCAAAGACAAGAAGAAGGCCGCGACTGCCTTCAGCAAAGGGCTCGATTCTTTGCGCAAGAGAAAAACATTGGATGCGTTAAGGGAAAAGTGGGGGCTTGCCTCGAAGGGGTAAGCTCACTATATCATTGATTTGTTGGGATGCACACGCGTGAGGCCTCAAGCCAAGGTTAATGATGGAAATGATAAAATGATGAGAATGATAAGAAAAGAAGGAAGAAAATTACCTCTTATCCATGCCTTCTAAGAGGCCCTTGGTTCCGGAGAAGACAGATACCTACAATTACAGATAGGGCCAGCCAGGCTCCTCCGACACTCATGACAACGATGCCGCCAATGTGAGAATTGCGATTCCCCTCGCTTCTGCCGAAGGTCAGCGCAGCGCCGACTCCAAGAAGTATCCCACCCATGAGCGCGTTCGCAGCCATGCATGATTTTATTCCCGTTGTTGTACAAAAAACAGGAGGAATCTTACTGACGATTCTCTCCCAAAGTCTCCCACAGTACGAGGCGTTTTGCGCAGGAGAGGTATCTAACCTTGTGTTTTCTGGGGTAGGTGATTCTGGCAATACATCGATATGTGAAAAAGGAGTGACCGTATTCATCCATTAACTTCCATTTGAAGGGTTTTTAGTCGGACTTGCGATATCGACGATAGGCATATGCAATTATACCGAGGCAGGCGAATGCGCTAACAGTTTTGGCGGCGACACTGACTACTTTGCCAGCCAGCACAGTGGCAGGACCTCCCTTTCCATTGGAGGAAATGATCATTCCTGCTGTGACCATAATCGCTGTAACGCCCATAATAGAGCACAATGTGACTGCCACTTTTTGCACGGTTGATGTGCGAAACCGAGGGGGAATGGCCCTATACACTCTCCCGCAGAACGAAGTGCTTTGTGGAGTTACAGGGATGGGTGGCACGCCCTCCCCGCCCTCTAGGTCGTCCGGTGGAAATCCTTCCCTCGAACAAGGCGGTTTCGGTGAATTTGTTGAGATGGGTGTGTAAGTGACGTTATTCATAATAGTTAACACTTATAATATTCAGTACATTTCGTGCAGCAACGGAATAATATTCCCAGCGCAGTCAAGGTTATTGCACCAATCAGGAGGCCTGTATACACAGCCTCATTTACCTTGTCATAACGAGGCTGATTGGGATCACATCCCTTACAGCCAGAGTACATGATAGCCGCTGCGGCAGCGAAAATCGCAAAGGGTATAGGGAGTGCCCAATAAACCGCCGCCCCTCCTTCGTTGCGATAATCGTCACATAGAGCCATACAGCAAGAAGGATGAGGATCTAGAACGGGTCTTCTTGGGGAGGAGGAAGAGAAAACATCTAAGGGAGCAATGTTTACCCTTGTCATAGCAGTCATATATACCTTCTATTTAATCAAAGGACTGAACACGATGTCATATTTGTCAAAAATAAATCCACAAAAAATACTTCTTTATTTGGCAAAACAAAATTTCAGCAAGTAAAACGCCAAGATACTAAATAGCGCGCAGAGTGGAATCGTTACGATCCAGGAGACGACGATTTCTTTGATCGTTTGGAGGTTGATGGCGCGAAGGCCGCGGGCGAGGCCGACGCCGAGGACGGCGCCGATAAGGGCGTGCGTGGTGGAGATGGGAAGGCCGAGCTTGGAGGCGAGCAAGATGGTTGTCGCGGCTCCAAATTCAGCGGAAAAGCCGCGGGTGGGAGTGAGTTCGGTGATCTTACGGCCAATGGTTTCGATGACGCGCCAGCCCCAAGTTGCAAGGCCGAGAACAATGCCGACACCGCAGAGGGCGAGGAGCCAGGAAGCGACGGCCGTGGCGAGGGTCTGCGT
>CAYNWC010000084.1:0-5800 GCA_964400805.1 uncultured bacterium
GAAGCAGAACCCTTACTACACCGAGTGGAAATATCGCGTCATCTCCATTCGAGCCGTCCAACCCGAAGACCTAATCGGAGAAGCAGTCTATCAATTTCTTTCCGAGAAAGGGACTCCCCCTGAAACCTTGAGTGAAGAACTCAAAAAACTCGAGGCGCCGGGCATTTCGATCTCCCTTTCCACTGAATTCACGGCGAAAGACGCCGATCTCTCGGAAAATCACAAAGCCGCCCTCGTCTCTCTCCAGCCGGGCGATTATAGCTCTCCCTCTTTCCAAATGGGCCGCGATAAAAAAACGGCCTATCGCATTTTCTATCTAGCAGACAAGAGCGATCATCCCGCCCCCGCCTTTGAGGATTTATCCCAACAATTGCGCAATGATCTACTCCAAAAAGCAATGGTTCAAGAGTCGCAAACCTATCTCGGCAAACTCCGCAAGCACTATGGCTTCGACGCCCAGAATGCCTTGCCCGAAGACCTCCACCCCTTTTCCCTGCAATAACAAAAGTCTCACGGTCTGTGAGACTTTTTCATAAGATAGGTAAAACGCCCTCATTTTGAGCAGTCCTAAACCCATCTATTCCCCTCGCGCAAAGATTTTATTAATCTCTAGTATTAATTTGAGTTTTATATTTCATTTACATTTCATGCATTTTTGATTATTATTTTCAGTAAATTCGAGGAAACTATGCTGCCTTATTCAATAAATCATATTAGCCCTTATTCTCAGACAGTGAGGGGAGAATTCTTCGATGAAGAGGTCAAAAAGGCGGTTTCTGACTTAGGCATTGCGCATGCCACGGAACACTTGCCGCTTGGGTCGGATGATGCGATCAACTCCGTTGCCTGTGCATGGGCAGCCATCTTCTACGAAGGATATGGTGAATTTGAGCTCGCATTAGAGGAAATTGAAAAAGCTCTTATCCATTATCGCCGTTGTGACCTTTCCGAAGATATGGATGAGTTCAATGACTTTGAATCACTTCTCCATTTTCATAAAGGGGCTATGTACCTTTACTTGGGAGACTATTCAAAAGCCGAGGCCGTTTTAAGCGAAGAGTATGACCCCTCCCAGAATCTCGGGCAGACCGTCTTGTATAGATTGATCGAACAAAAAACAAACATCGCCATCTTGGTCCACCCAGAGAATTTAAAAAAGGATGGGTGTTTAGACCCTGCAAGACATCAATTTCCTCCAGGTCCAAAACAACGACACTACGAGGAGAATCTCGAGATCGTAAATGAGGCTGTTTACATCGCCCTACTTGGAGACCCTAAACAGGCAATCCACATCTACAATTCCCTCCATTTGGATCCCATCGAACAGTTGATCCACCGTCGCCAATATGCAGCCATTCAAGCACTGTATGGAGATCTCGACGTTGTAGAGGAATGTTTTCAAGAAAGCGACGATATGTTCGATTTAGATTACGCAGCTTTGTTAGAAAGCCATCTGTTGGGTTGGCTTTCAGAATAGGATTCGTGTAAACTACCAAAGATGATTTTATCTGAACTGATCCCTTTTCTAAAGAGCCTGGAAGCGAGGCCAAAAAAGCATTTGTCCCAGAACTTTTTGACCGACCCGCAGATCGTTCGAAAAATCATCGAACTCGCAGAGGTGAAGCCCGGCGATGCGGTGCTGGAGATCGGCCCAGGGCCGGGCGCCCTGACCCAGGCTTTGCTAGGAGCGGGCGCTCGCGTCTATGCGGTGGAAATGGATGGGACCTTTGCCCGCCACCTGGAGCGCTTGCAAACGCCCGACGGAAGATTGAAGGTCTTCCTATCCGACATCTTAAAGTTTCCCCTGGGATCCTTGCCCCGCCCGATTAAGGTGGTGGCCAATTTGCCCTATCACATCACCACCCCCATTTTGGAGCGACTCTTCGCCCAGCCCTTTTCCAGCCTCACTATCATGGTTCAAAAAGAGGTCGCCGATCGGATGATGGCACAAGCCGGATCCAAAACCTTTGGCTCGCTTTCCATATTCGTTCAATTCTATTCGCAACTCCATCGCTCCTTCATCGTGCCTGCAGGCTGCTTTTACCCGCGGCCTAAGGTGGACTCCACAGTGATCCGCCTCGATGGGAGAACGACGCCGGATATCGACCCTCTTTTCTTTTTTCCGCTAGTGCACAAAGCCTTCCAACAGCGGCGCAAGATGCTGACAAGCTCCCTTCTCTATCCGAAAGAGCGCGTGCGAGATACACTATGTAAAATCGATCAGCGACCCGATGCACGGCCCGAAGCCCTCTCTTTAGAGCAGTGGGTGGCCTTAGCGAAAGAGCTTCTGCTTGAGAACGAAAAAGAAGCTCCCCTTCACCTCTTCTAGAGCGACCAGATCCCCTTTTTGAAGAAACAGACCATTCTCATCCTGGATCTGCACTTCGCCTACTTTTTGCCCTTTCCGAATGGGCAGAGGCGGGAGATTCCAATGTAAAGCAGCTTTACATTTGGGCTCTTCAGCCGGGAAATACTCGATCGTCACCTCTTTGGCTACTGCCGCTTTGAGGGGCATTTTCGCTCCGACGATCTCTTTTGCGAAGAGACTTTCAGGGCCGATCAACCGCCGTTTTTCCTTTGGTTCGGCAAAAGCGGCCTCAAAGAGACGCTTGGCATCTTCAAAGCGCTGCCCCTTCACCTCGCTCCCTAAAAGGACGGCGATGAGGGTCCGATCTTGATGGGTAGCCGCTGCGACCAACGTCCCTTGAGCTGCAGCTGTATAGCCCGTTTTGATGCCGATCGCCTTCGGATAATAATAGCGGCTTTTGGGATTCAAAAGGGGGTTGGTCAGATGGAGTTCACGAGGCGGTTGTTTATTGGTCTTGGGAAGAGGGTAGCTCGACGTCGCAACCAGCTTGCGGAATGAGGGCAATCCGAGAGCCCTCCTCGCAATGAGAGCCATATCATAGGCTGTCGAATAGTGCTCTGGATGCGTAAGTCCATGCGGATTGCGGAATTGGGTCTCATGGCAGCCAATGCTTTGCAAATAGGCATTCAGCTCATCCATGAACGGAGGGATCGCCCCTCCGATTGATTCGGCAATCGCATTGGCCGCATCATTGCCGGAGACGAGCATCAACCCATGGAGCAGAGATTCAATCGTTAAAGTCTCCCCCCGCTTGATCCCCATCATCGTTCCTTCGCTATCTAACCAATAAGGGTGATCCCGGTCTTTTAAAGGTCTTCCCCGCAACGATTCTGCAGAGATCGTCACCATCCGATCGAGAGGGATCTGTTTTTCTAAGACATAGAGAGCGGTCGCGATTTTTGTTGTGCTGGCAGGCGCTACGGGAAGATGGGCATTCTTTTCATATAAAATGGCTCCTGTATCGGCATTCATGACGATTGCCGAGCGGGCGAGCACGTCGATGGTCAACGGTTTGCCAACCAAAGAAACAGAGAAGCACAAGAACCAGAAGACCAAACGCATGGAGCGATTCTTCATTTAAAAGAGGCATCTTAATTTAGAGAAAGCGATCCGTCAATTAAAAAACAGAACTTGACAAGCCGCAGAATTTGAGCTAATCTGAGGCTACGGCGCATCAGGTAGGAGGAACACATGCTCAATCCGATCGAGATCGAAGAAGCTTATAAGGAATTCGTTGCAAATCTGCCCAATTGGGCCCATGACGGGATCACTTCTATCGATCTTAAATTTCTCCACGATCAGGGGCTGCTGAGCGTCCTTCATGAAGATAAAGGAGAGCCCGACGATCTGACCCAATACTTCCATGTGATTGAAAGCGTAGAAAAGGTAACTCTGTTCAATGAGCAGTTCATCGTTTGGATCATTCCAAAGATGGAGGGAGATCAGCCGCTTACGAACGTCCTCATCGCGCTCAACCAGCCGGAAAAGGCCCATCTAGAGATCGTGTTCGCAACTCGGGGCGTCTATAATACTCCCCGCTATGTGTTGAAAGTGCTCCAACACTTTCTGGTCGATATGCTTGAAACGGAAGCGACCCTCACTTCTTTCGAGAAGAATGGGTGATCTTCTTTACGAGGACAAGGATGTTGGTATCCCGATCTCTTTGATAGCGAACTTCATCCATGCACTGTTTCATCAAATGGATGCCGAGCCCTCCAGGCTCCCGCTCCTCGATATCGTCTGATAAGAGGGCCTCTTTTTCCAGGGGGTTGAACGGAACGCCTTGATCCCGAATGATCACCTCGATATGGCTGCTCGGAAATACTTTGAGATCGATCTCGATCTGGCCGATCTGTGCATACTGAATCACATTGACCAGTGCCTCCTCGGAGGCCAATTCAATCTGTTTCAATGCAGAAGGATCAACTCCCAAGCCCTTCAGCCCCTCCCGAATCCAATCGATCATGGCGGGAAAGCATTCGATTTTCGCTTCAAATCTCATCTATTTAAAAATTACCATTCTGAAGAAAGGGCGTCGACGATTTTTTGAGAGAGGCGTTGGTAGAGGGGGCGATTGGTCGCTTCTTGAGCCGCTTCGATCGGCTCTAATTGCCCGAGGGAGAACGGAAGAACGGTCACCACGCCTCCTTGAGGATTCACAAAGGTAAGATCCTGTATGGAATCTTGATCGACATAGTCGTAATCGGCATCCGCGGTGATCTGATAGGGGCCATAGACAACCTCCTCTCCCCTACAAAGGGCCGCTTCAATGGTCATGGAGCGGCGCCCTTCGACGGCCAGGAGATTTTTTCTCACCCTTCCATCTACTTTTTGAGGGTCGCGGCGATATCCAGTCGTTTCATTTCCATCGCTCTGAATCGTCACTTGGAGTGCATAGTCGCCCCCAGAGGAGACCACATCGACGAGCCCCGACGTGCTGAGAACGCGGATCATCTCGGCAGTCAGTTGACCCTCTTCGTCTCCTATCGCAAAGGGAACCGTGACAGTGGGTCGCTGCCCCTGTGGATAGTCGGGATTCCAACGATACCCACACGAGGTCAAAAGGCTAAGAGCGAGTAGATTCCAGAGTTTCAAGTTTTTCCCGCGAGGCTGTGGCTGCGGTGGTATGAGGATACTTGGCAATCACTTTGTTGTAGTAGATGAGGGAAGCGGGAATCTTCTTGGTTTTCTCAAAAAAATAACCGGTTTCAAAGAGGTTTTGCGCAAAAATTTCCTCCATCTCAACGAGGATCTTTTCCGCCTCTTGCAAACGATTCTCCCGAGGGAAGGCGAGGTGGAACTTGCGCAAGTTTACGGCAGCCAGATCCAGCAGATCGGGATCGAGATTCTGGGCCTGACATTGGAGGAGAAATACTTTATTTTTCTCGAGATAGGCCTCTGCCGCTAGATCGTGTTTGGGGAAACGGCGAATGAGTAGGTCGAGTGTCTCCGTGCTGAGCTTATAGTCTTCAAAGTAGGCTTGAAGGCGCCCTTTATTCAAGAGGGACTGGACGGCGAACTCGGAATGGGGGAGAGCGGCGATCACCTCATCGTAAATCTGAATGGCATCTTCTTTAGCTGGAATCCAAGCGGGCATTTTACCGGAGCCAAAGAGTCTCTTTTTGGCTCCATGGGTAAATTGCTCGGCGATGTTGAATTTATACGCGATCGCCTCCTCAAAGTGCTTCGGAGAGGCGACATGGTGGAGGTAGGCGGTGAAGGCCTCGTTCGCGTATTCCAGCTGATTGAGCTTATAGTAGGCCTCTCCCATGATGTAGGAGGCTTCCTGGGCAAATGGGGAGGTGGGGAAATTATAGGAAATGATATCGGCGAAATCGACGACCGCCCACCAGTCCTCCGTCGCCATCGCCTGCTGGAGCGCGCTGTGATATTCCTGCACGGAGGGACCTGTATCCCAAATCAGTTCCTCCT